>DASZFB010000116.1:0-4016 GCA_035940275.1 Candidatus Eremiobacteraceae bacterium
CTCGTTTCCGGCGATTGTGACGCGGACACCTATCACGTCGAGCGTGATGGACGAATCACGCAACGCGCCATAGCCAACAAGCATGTAGCCCATCGCGCGATGCCTGGCAGCGGCGAAGGCGTCGCCGCACAGCCGGTTGACGCGTCGATTGCACTGCAGCCGGCGCTCGACGACCGTCAGATAGGGCAAGTTGCCGAGCTCGTGCGGCAAGCAGAGCGTGCGTTCGGTGCCCCGCAAGATATCGAATGGGCGATCCAAAGCGGCGAGCTGTATCTGTTGCAGTCGCGCCCGATCACAACGCTTGCAGCTTCGAGCGATTCCGCCGGCGCAGGCGCGCGCAAGATCTGGGATAACAGTAATATCGCCGAAAGCTACGGCGGTGTCACGACGCCGCTTACGTTCTCCTTCGCGCGTCATGCCTACGATGGCGCCTATCGTCAATTTTGCCGCCTCATGCACATTTCGGAGGCAACGATCGCGGCACACGATGACACGTTTCGAAATATGCTTGGATTAATCCAAGGACGCGTCTACTACAACTTGTTGAATTGGTACCGCGTTCTCGCCATGTTGCCCGGCTATCGACTCAACCGGCGGTTCATGGAGCAAATGATGGGAGTCAAGGAGTCACTCCCGGACGGCGTGCTCGAACCTGTACGCGAGGCATCTATCTCCGAACGAATGCGCGACGCGTGGAATGTTGTCACCGTGGCTCTTGCGTTTGCCGGGCACTACTTCTCTCTCAGGCGCCGCTGTGATGCGTTCTTTGCGTGGCTTCGAGAAACGCTGGGCGCGGAGCGGCCCGATTATACGTCGGCACGGCCCGAGGAGCTTGTGGCGGCGTACCGCCGTCTCGAGTCGCGCTTGATCACTCGATGGGATGCGCCCCTCATCAACGATCTGTTTGCCATGATATTTTTTGGCACGCTGCGCAGGCTGTGCGAGCGGTGGTGCGGCGACACGGAGGGGACGCTGCAAAACGGGCTTGTGAGCGGGCAAGGAGGCATGATTAGCGCCGAGCCCGCGAAGTTAGTCATAGAGATGGCACGCGTAGCTGCACAGCAGCCTGCCGCAGTTTCGGCCCTGAGCAACGGCTCGCTTCAGGAAGCGCTCGCGGCCACAGAAAGCTCAACGCGATTGAGTCTTCTCTATCGCGAGTACCTGGACAAATTCGGCGACCGGACAACCGACGAGCTCAAACTCGAAAGCCCGACGCTGCACGACGATCCACTGATGCTCTTGCGATCGGTCGGCCACTTAGCAGAGCGCTTCACCACAGCCAAAGCGCCTGTTGACGAAAAGGGTGCAGGCGAAACACTACGCCGGGCAGCGGAGCGCCGCGTCGCTGACGCGTTGCGCGGCAACCCGTTTCGGCAAGTAGTTTTCTCGTGGGCGCTGCGCAACGCGCGCGAGCGCATCATCGCCCGCGAAAACTTGCGTTTCGAGCGGACGCGTTTGTTCGGTCGCGTGCGTTCGATATTCACCGCGCTCGGCCATGCGTTCGCCCGAGCGGGGATCCTGCCCGACGCCGATCTTGTCTTCTATCTCGAGGTTGACGAAGCGCTCGGTTATGTCGAGGGCACGACGACGTCCCATGATCTCGCCGCATTGACTGCGCTGCGCAAGAACGAGTTCGACCGCTATCGCCAAATGCCGCCGCCGCCCGATCGCTTCGAAACGCGTGGGATCGTTGGCAAAGCCGCTGTTGCGCGGCGACCGACGACGCCGTTGGCGAACGAGACATCAGATAAAGATAAACGCACCGGGCTAGGATGCTGCCCGGGGATCGTGCGCGGGCAAGTACGTGTCGTCACGGACCCAAGGCAGGCGACGTTGCGCGCGGGTGAAATCCTCGTCGCCGAACGCACCGATCCGGGCTGGGTGATGCTCTTCCCCGCAGCCTCAGGGCTGCTCGTCGAACGAGGTAGTCTGCTGTCGCATTCAGCGATCGTTGCGCGCGAGATGCGCATTCCGGCGGTTGTTTCGGTCAGCGGCATTATGTCGTGGCTGAAGGATGGCGACTGGGTCGAGCTTGACGGTAGCGCGGGCACTGTCGTTAAGATCGAGCCACCCGTGGCAGCGTCTCGTGCGTAGCGAAGCGGCCGAGAAGGTCGACTTCTCGGTCATCCGTTACGGACAATGCTGGGAAGACGCAGATGTCTTGCTTGACGCACTGAACACCCGCGAAGGCGACGTGTGCGTTTCTATCGCGTCAGCCGGCGACAATTCGCTCGCTCTGCTCACGAAAAACCCCGCACGCGTCATTGCGCTCGATTTGAGTCCTGCGCAACTTGCCTGTCTCGAGCTCCGCGTAGCTGCCTATCGTGTCCTCTCGCATCAAGAGCTGCTGGAGCTTACGGGCTCGCATCCAAGCGAGCGACGCAACGAGCTTTACAATCGCTGTCGAAAGGCGCTGACTTCTGCGGTCCTCGAGTTCTGGGATGCGCGCCGCGCTGCCGTTGCCGAGGGCATCGGCGCGGCGGGGAAATTCGAGCACTACTTCGCGCTCTTTCGTAATCGGGTTTTACCGCTGATTCACTCGCGCCGCATGGTCGATCACTTGCTGGCGGGCGGAACGCTCGAGGAGCGAACTGACTTTTACGAGCGGCAGTGGAACACGCTACGCTGGCGCCTGCTGTTTCGCGTTTTCTTTTCGCGCTTTGTTATGGGCCGTTTGGGGCGCGACCCTCATTTCTTCGACTACGTCGAAGGCTCGGTGGCAGATCGAATCCTCGCTCGCGGGCGGCACGCGTTGACGGCGCTCAACCCGGCGGAGAACCCATATCTGCAGTGGATTTTAACCGGTCGTCATCCATCCGCACTTCCGTATGCGTTGCGGCCCGAGCATTTTGCGACGATTCGCGCGAATCTCGATCGCCTCGAGTGGCATTGCGTATCGCTTGAGTCATATCTGGATTCACATGCCGCGCTCGTCGTCGACCGGTTCAATCTCAGCGACATTTTCGAGTACATGTCCCTTGAGAACTATCGCGCGCTTCTCGCCCGGCTTGTGCGAGCAGGTCGAAACGGATCGCGCCTGGCTTACTGGAACATGCTGGCCCCGCGGAGCCGGCCGGACGACATGGCAGCAGTATTGCGACCGCTCAACGATCTCGCGCATGAATTGCACCAGCGTGACAAGGCATTTTTCTACAGCAGCTTTGTGCTCGAAGAGGTTGTGTGATGCCTGGCCAGTGGATTGCAGCCGGCATTGTCCTCATGGTGTTGACAGCGCTCATCGTCGGCTTACGCATCGGCCGCCAGCGTTTTGGATGGCAGCCAGAAACTGTACGCAAGGCTCTGCACATCGGGATGGGCGCAACGGCGCTGACATTCCCCTGGGTCTTCGAGAGTCCGGTCCCCGTGTTTGCGCTAGCCGCGGTGGCGTTTCTCATGCTCGTGGCGATGCGCCATGTTGCAGTCCTCAAGTCAAGCATGGGCGGGGTCATCGATGCTGTCGACCGTGTCTCAGCCGGCGAGCTCTATTTTCCTATCGGCATCGCGCTTTCGTTTTGGCTCACAGGCGGCGACCCGCTGCTGTTTTGTGTTCCCATCCTCATTCTGACACTTGCCGATGCGGTCGCTGCGCTCGTCGGACTCCGCTACGGCACGAAGCTCTATACGACGCTCGATGGCACGAAGAGCTATCAAGGGTCGTTCGCATTTTTTGCGATGGCTTTTGTCTGCACGTATTTCCCGTTGACGCTGTACGCGCAGATCGCGTTACCCGAAGCGACCCTCATTGCCATTATCACGGGCGTGTTAACGATGATCGTCGAAGCCGTAGCCTGGCGCGGGCTCGACAATCTCTTATTGCCGGTGGTGGGATTTCTGCTGCTCAACTCCTTTCTCAAGCTCGACGTCTTGGAACTTGCGACCAATCTTTCGGCGATCATCGTGCTCTGCATCATCACGTTCTTCTATCGCACTCGCTCGACACTCTCAGACGATGCATTGCTGACAGCGGTGCTCGTGGGATACGTCATCTGGGCGCTTGGTGGTTTCATCTGGGTGTA
>DASZFB010000117.1:0-11243 GCA_035940275.1 Candidatus Eremiobacteraceae bacterium
TCGGCATTGAACTGGCTATCTTTTGGGGGTGTGCGCCACAAGATATGGACTTGATCGGTGGAAGGAGCGGGCGAAGCTCCAAGGAGACTGAGCAACGAGACCTGCGCGCAGACAAACAGGCACTTCGAGAATTTATTAAGAGTGTAAGGCAAATGCGACGTTCCTCCAGAAGCACGGGCGCCGTGTCTTTCCGCGCTGCGCTTCTCATCACCGCCTTTGGCGCCGCCTTGTTTTGCACACCTGTGCCTGCGGGTGCTCGCGAGGAGCCGGTTCCCTCCGCGTCGGTGCAGAGCACGAGCACGTTTCCACAACCACTTGGCTGGCCGAGAGTGCTAGGATCGACAGTTTCGGAAGAGCAGGTCGGTCCCGGGGTCACATACCAGCGATGGCTCGTATCGACCGACGCGGGTCCGATGATTGTATCGCTGGCGCGGATCGATCTGCGCAATCCTTACGTCGCGCTGACGGTCGAGACGCATAATCACCAGATCATCGGTAAGGGCGAGCGTTTGAGTTCGATGGCTGACCGAGTCGGCGCGGAGCTGGGTGTCAACGCGGACTATTTCGACATCAATGAGTCCGGCAGCCCACTTAACCTCGTCGCAATCGATCAACGTGTCGTGCATCAGCCCGACCGCGCAGCGGCCTTTGTCGTCGATAGTCAGAACCGCATTCAGATGGGATCGGTTTCCTGGCGCGCGCGTCTCGAGTCGGCGACAGGAGCTCGTCGCGACATTGCACTCGTCAACGAGTGGTCGCCGTCAGTGAACCTTGCGCTTGTGACGAATCAACTAGGCACTGATGTCGGAGGCGGCGCCACCGAGATGGTGCTCGACCCAAGCGATACCGCCGGCCAGTTGCGAGTCGCTCGTATCGATGCGAATCTCCAGCGCCTCGATACCCTCGCGCCAGACCAATTCGCCGTCGTTGCTCGCGGTGCGCAAGCGTTGTCTCTCGCGCACGACTATCATGCCGGTGATCTCGTCACGCTGACGACGCAAAGTGATCCGGCGCTCAACGGCATCAAACTGGGGGTTGGCGGCGGGCCGTTGCTGGTTAGTGGAGGGCGATTGGTGGCAGACCCAACTGCGCCGGCGCCTGAAGAAACAAACGTCCGCAATCCGGTCACGGGTGCAGGTCTCTCTGCCGACGGAAATACGTTATGGCTCGTCGTCGTTGACGGCCGTCAGCCAGCACTTTCCATAGGATTGACGCGCCCGCAGCTCGCCGAACTGTTCATCGCACTAGGTGCAAACACGGCGATGGCGTTCGACAGCGGCGGTTCGAGCGAAATGGTCATTCGCCACTTGGGTGACCCGACGAGCTCGGTTGCAACGACGCCCTCGGACGGGCGCGAGCGCTCAATTGCGGATGGGCTCTTCGTGCGTAACACGGCTCCGCAAGGACCTGCGGTGAGTCTCATCTTGAAGGCGCCTAGCGCCCAAGTGTTGGTGGGAAGCAAAATCGATGTGCAAGTTCGAGCTATCGATGCAAATGATCAGCCCGTGCTTATGCGTGGCGCTGACGTTGCTTTTGCGACGGATCCCGATTCCGTTGCACGCATCGATCGCAGCGGAACGCTCACTGCGCTGACTCCCGGAACGGTACAAGTTACCGCGCTGGCCGCAAACGCGCGTACTTCCGCTGCCATACGAGTCGTTGGATCGGTGGACAACCTTCGCATTGATACTGTTAGTCCAAACATCGCGGTCAACGCAAAGATTCAGCTCTCCATTACAGCCGCGAGTAATGACGGACAATCCATCGCGGTGGATCCTGCAGCCGTGCAATGGAGCGAAGATGGGGAGGGAGGCCGCATTCAACCCGATGGCATGTTTGTTGCTGGCTCCTCTGCGGCGAAAGTTGTTGTGACCGCGCGGGTTGGGGCGGCATCGACGCAAGCGACGCTGCTCGTCGGCGAGCATGCGTCAATGTTGCAGAACGTACCGCAGCCTGGAGCCACATCTGGTGCCTGGCACTATACAGCGCGGCCGGCGAATCTCCCAGGTGGCGTTGACGCGAGTGCTGCGCCTGATAGTTCAGCCGCGCTTCGGCTCGCGTATGACCTTTCTGGATCTACCACCCTTCGCGCCGCATACGCCGAAACCGAACTAGCAGTCCCGGGGCAACCCCTCGCGCTGGCAGTCGACGTTTTCGGTGACGGCAATGGAGAGTGGCTGCGTGGTGGGTATCGTAACGCTGACGGCAATAACGAAAGTCTTACGATCGCGCGCCACGTCGACTGGCAAGGATGGAAGACGATCCGCGTCGCGATTCCCGCTCAAGCGGCCTGGCCGATCGTGTGGACGCGTTTCTACGTCGTCGAGCGTGCGCAGGCTACCCACGAGCGGGGGTCGCTATGGTTTCGAAACTTCAGGCTTTTCTTCGCTGGGCCGTAACCGACCGAGAGGAACTCACGCCGCGACGGCGGTGCAGACGAGTGCATGCAGCTTTGCCTGCACGGTTCCGTCGCCGAAACGCTGATTGAGCGCACTCGTGGTCTCCGCCACAACTCGGGCGAACACGCTGGGGTCGTGCGAGGCGAACTCGTTCGCGGCCGGCGTTCCCTCGAGGAATCCGCGCGCGACTGCCTCAGCCGAGGGACTCGTACAAGATAACTCGACTGACTCAATGCGGATGTCGCTGAAGCCAGCCGCTTCGAGCATGCGCGCGATAGCAGGCTCATCGTTGTATCCGTATGGTACGTGCAAGAAGGTCGGTGCCTCGTCACCGAGCATTCTATCCAGCGTCGACTGTATAATCTCTACCGGCTCGTTGCGGGCGAGTGATTCCCAGACGTTAAAGAGCAACCAGCCACCACGCGCGAGCACGCGGCGCACTTCGGTCGCCGCTTTGTTCTTATCCGGAAAAAACATCCAACCAAATTGACACAGCGCGACATCAAACGACCCGTCTGCAAACGGCAGCTGCAGCGCGTCGGCCGCTTGCCAGGCAACGCCGATATCGCCGAGCCGTGCACGAGCACAGTCGATCATAGCTTGGCTAAGGTCTGTCGCTACGAGCGTTGCGTCCGCGCCAACTGCACGTGCGAGCCGTTCGGTCACAACTCCAGTGCCGCAGGCAAGTTCCAGGACCCGCATCTGCGGCCGGCTGTCTAAGCGTGCAACGAGATTGTCAGCGAACTTTTCAAATAAGAAGGGTCGGAGAAACCGGTCATAGTTCGCCGGAATCGATCCGCCGTAGCCGCCCCGTAATGTATCCTGCATAATTTGGCCGAAGATTCGTCCACACGCTCGACCATCCTCCGGTCGGACTAGAGCTTGCGCGTTGTCGCATCAACGGTTAGATGCTCGTCGAAACCGATGAATTCGCCCTCGGCCGGTTTCAGAAGTTGGTTGTGAATTAAGTAGCTTTCTTGGGTCACGAGACCTGAGATCGGATCGTACCAGGCCGTGCCGGTTATTTCGATCGATCCCGGGAGCAGTTTCGGCAAATGATATTCTGTGCCGGTGATTTTTCCGCGGCCCTTTACCATAATCTCCACCCGGCCGTTCGTAAAAGCTGAAATCACATGATCGAAGGTGACGGTTCCGCTTCCGAGCATCGTCACAACATTGAGATGGGTGCTCCAACGCTGGCCGACGGACGCAGGTCGTTTCGGCGCAATCGGCAGGCCCACCATGGCGGCTTCAGCTTCGCTGCTGAACTGATAGCTCGCCCGTGGCTCGTTATCGGGTGCTAAGGGGGTGAGAAAATCTTGATCTATGGCGGAGGTCTGTTGGCGCGGCACGTCAATCGCGATAATGTGCTCCTGAGTTTGAAGCGAGGGGCCCAACGCACTTGTTGAGACGACGACTGCCTGAGCGACGATCGTGATGCGGTGGTCCTCTTGAATCACAACTCCAGCTTTACGAAAATGCTCGAGTCGCTTTTTCGGTAGCTTCCATTCGATTTTGTCAACTTGATACGCGTACTCCGTAAGGTGGTCGCCGACTTGTAGTGGCGTCACTGTGAACCGCGTGAGCGCGCCCAAGCACAGCGTTGAGGTGAAACATATGATTGCTGTGCAGAAAACCAGTTGCAGACGAGCGATTCGACTCACGTAAGGATTATCGGAGCGATGCGGCGGGAAAAGCAGGCGCTGCCTGCGGAAGCGAGCGACATGACAAAACCGGGTCGGAACGACCCGTGCCCATGCGGAAGCGGCAAGAAGTACAAACGGTGCTGCCTTGGTAAAGAAGGAGCACGGGTGGAGTTCGCTCGCGAACTGGAAGCCGATGCGTTGCCGCTATTGCGCGAGCTGGGGCGGTATGCTGCGCAACGCGGGGGCGTAGCGCCGGAGAAGGTCGCGGCAGAGCGCTTTGGATTTTGGCGCCCGCCGCTCGATAGGATACACACGGCGCGCGTACTTGACTATCTGATCTTCGATTACAGGCCTGCCGGCCAGAGCCGCTCTGCAATTGAGGAGTATCTCGCGGAACGCGGCCCGATCAGCGCGGCGGGCTGGCGAAAGCTCATGGAAGCATGGGTGGGCGTCACCATGCGCCTCTACAGCCTCGAGCAATGGTCAGGCGGTTTCGCGCGCTGTCGTGCCGTACTGCCGGATGATGGTCATTCGATCGAAGTGACGCCGCTGGAAACCGGTGGTCCTGCGCTCGCTGTCGGAGCACCGCTCGCGCTGCGTGCGTTGCCCGTGGAATCCGCGTCAGTGTATCCTGGCTGGCCGGTAACATTCGGTGAACGGACGACGGCCGATGTGAGCGCAGCAATTGTCGCGAGACATCATGCATTTGTACGACGAGAACGAATCGTCAGCTTGGAAGAATATCTTCGGCTAGAAGCGACGGCCTTTGACGAAGAAGCGGCAAGCGTAACGCGATCCACGATTATCGTTCCGGGGCGCGCGTGATGTTCGAACCCACGGGGATGAGGCCGCCTGCGCGCGCGTCGAGCGCATTGGTAACTGCTCCGCATGCGCTAGCCACGGGAGTGGGCATTTCCATCTTGGAAGGCGGCGGCAATGCTGCGGATGCGATCATCGGGGTCGCAGCAGCACTCGCGGTCTTGTATCCGCATATGACCGGCATCGGCGGCGACGTATTCTTCCTATATTACGATGCTAAAGAAAACGCGGTTGTTGGTTACAATGGTTCGGGCGCCGCAGCGCAAGCGGCGAGTCTGCAATACTATCACGACCTGGGTCGAGAGAAGATCCCAGAGCGCGGAGGCGAGGCTGCATTGACGGTTCCGGGCACGATCGATGCCTGGTTCGCGTTGCATCATCGCTTTGGCTCACTCGGCATGGAGCGCATTTTAGCGCCGGCCATAGCGTACGCTCATAACGGAGCGCCCGCTGCGCGCAGTTTCGCGGGAGCTGTCGCGCGCCTTCGCGACGTGCTTGCCGCAGATGAAGGCGCGGCCGATCTTTATGTGAATCACGGCCCGCGTCGACCAGGTGATCGCTTTTCAAACCCGAGACTCGGCGCCGCACTTGGTGCAATCGCCATACACGGCCGAAGCTGGTTTTATGAAGGCGAAGGCGCGGTGCACATCGAGCGCTGTTGCAGACGAGTCAACAGCCCGTTGCGTGCCGAGGACCTTGCGGCCCATCGCGGCTTTTTCACCACGCCTGCGACGGGAATGTTTTACGGCTACGATTCTGTGACGACTCCACCCAACTCGCAAGGCATCGCTGCTCTCATCGCGCAGCAGACGTACGAAGCCTACGCTGCACGAGCGAAAGGTCTCCCTGAGGCAAGCGCTGCCCGCGCACACGCCGGCATCGATGCGATACGGCTTGCTTTTGCAGATCGTGATTCGCACGTCGGAGATCCGCGTGGGGCTAACTCGTGGCAGGAGCTGCTGTCGACAGAACACGCCGTTGAGCTCGCGGAGTTGATCGATCCTAATGCAGCGCTTCCCGAATCATTGCCCCACATTGACCGAGGCGACACTGCCTATTTCGCGTGCGTCGACGGCGCCGGCAACGCCGTGTCATTTATTCAGTCGCTGTTTTATTCTTTTGGATCCGGGGTCGTTGTGCCCGAACTCGGCATCCCGCTGCAAAATCGTGGCATGGCGTTTGAGTTGTCTCAAGGAGGACTGCGCTCGCTGGAGCCGGGCAAACGTCCCTTCCACACACTGATGCCGTGTATGCTCTTGCGCGACGGGAAACCGTGGCTTGTGTACGGCTCGATGGGTGGAGAAGGGCAACCGCAAACCGCGCTTCAGCTCGCGACGCGCATCGTGTGCGACCACATGGATCCTCAAGCCGCGATCGAAGCGCCACGTTGGCGCTGGGGTAAAGACGCGCCACACGAACCCGCTCGCGTACATATTGAACGACGCATCGGACAGGCATGCATCGCCGGCCTGCAAGCTCGCGGCCACGACGTCGATGTGGTTGCCGATTGGGATGAATCGATGGGGCATGCCGGTGCAATCGTCGTCGATCGCAAAGAAGGCATCCTGACCGGTGGCGCCGATCCGCGCGGCGACGGCGCTGCGGCGGGCCTGTGACGACATGCGGACCTTGAAATAAGTTGTTAGATCAATAGTCGTGATCTCGGTAGTTCTTTGTCTCGTATAATACTGGTAGGTTGTTCTAAGTTAGGAGGGCCTCATGCGGGTCTCGTTCTTAGCCGGAGTTGCGACCATTTTAGTTGCGTGCTCGGCATGCGGCTACCGCCTGCAGCAACCCTATTATCCCGCCTCGAACGCGAGTGAAAGCATCGAAGTGCGCGTCGCTCAGGATCAGGTTGAAAAAGTCGCCAGCCAACTTCGCGAAGCGTTGCTCAAAGGAGGCCGGCATGGCGCCGGAGGTATCACGATCTCCACGAATGCGGACTACTATGGGCGACCGCAGACCATCGCGGCCGATACCGATGTTTACGCTTCAGCCCTCGACGATGCGCATCGCAAGGCTGCGGCCATCGCAGCGAGAGAACATGTGAGTCTCGGACCAGTTGAATCGATCCAAGAAGTTTTGGGTGGCGCTGGGCCCCCATACTCACCCCTCAAGGGAAACATGCCGCCGACACTCGGAATACGCGTGTCCGCGAATCAGCCGGTGACTCTATATGTTGCCTTTAGGCTGGGGTCACCGATTCAACAAAGTGATGTTCCACAGGTGATCTCGGTGTACGGTCTGGGCACTCCGCAGATCAGCCCGCGATACGGAGCACAAGGGATGCCAAAAGTCATTTCGATCGAGATCAACGGTGGTGGGCGAAGCGCGGAGGCCGCAATCGATGCGCTTGCCCAAGATGACAGACTCGTGCGCGACACGCTTGCGAAAATGAATGTGCCAGCATCGGCCATCAGCGTTGCGCGATCATCAACATACCAGCAGTAGCGTTCCGTTTAAACACAAAAGGCCGGGCTTTGTTTAGGGGTTAAAGGACGCCGAATTTACGCTAAAGCAGGCTTAGGGGATTCGGCAGTCTGCAACGAACCTCGCTTTTGGTGAACGCACGGACCGCCATCGCGGCGACGTTTAGCGTCATCGCAATCGCGGCATTCCTCCTCGAAGTAGTATCCTGGCACGCCACGGGTTCAATTGGCGGTCGCCTACACTTGTCCGGACCCTGCACCGTTCAATTCAACGCTACCAGCCAAGAAGAAAGTATGCGCGGAATCAGGCCAGGCGATGTCGTCGACCTCCGCAACGCCGATCGGCTTTTCCGCGCAGACACCTTGCCCAATTTAGTGACGCCCACCGTGTATAGCGGGGCTGTTGGAGATAGGGTCGCTTTCCCAATCGTCCGGGGCACTCGGCAAGTTAAGGTCTTCGAAACGCTTCGACAACACGGCTCCTTCGGCTGGCTTATTGCCAATGTCGGCTTCAAACTGTTCTTCCTCCTGTTTGGAGCCTTCGTTCTATTCCGCGGCAAGGACACAGCGTCGTTGGTTCTCGGGATCTGGTGCCTCGTAGTCTCGTTTGCGTTGCCCGAAGCATGGTTTGGCGCTGTGGCGGTGGGCGGGCGGCTCGGCCTGGGCATAATGGCGGCCACGTTGTTCTCGATCGCCCCAGTGCTTCTCTATTTCATCATTGAGGCTGTTGTCAGAGGACTCGTGCCCGTGAGCCTCGTGTGGCTAACCCGCATCGCGTTGTTCTTGTGCGCTGCGCCGGCACTTTTTAATCAGACCGTCAACACGCTTTTCCAGATAGACTCGGGATGCGGGTTGCTCGTGATCCGCAGTGATATCGGGTTGATCGCGAACCAGGCAATCATCCTGCTGTTTTTTGTTCTTGCATACGGTCGAGCCCGAGGAATACAACGCCAGAGAATCCGGTGGGTATTCTGGGCGTTTTTGATTAGCCGCGTCGGTATCGTAATGCATTGGATCAATCCCGTGGTGTCGCACCCAGTTCAATTCGGTGTGGAATGGCTGACAGTCATGTGCTTCCCGCTTGGCACAGCATACGCTGTGCTGCGGCACCGCATTATCGACGTCAGCTTCGTCCTCAATCGCGCGCTGCTCTATACTGTTCTCACCACGCTGACGGTCGGCGTATTAGTCTTGCTTGAAAACTTGCTGAACAACTTCGCGGTTGGCCGCGGCATAGGCCTCGCAGTGAGTGTCTTGGTAGCGCTTAGCATCGGACTCTCGTTCCACGTATTACGGGAGAGACTCCATTCCTCGATTAACCGTTTGCTGTTTCGGCGCAAACACGAAACGGCCGTTGCGTTGAATCGTTTCATGGATGAAGCGCCATTTATCCAGAATTCGAATGCGCTCGTCACGCGCGCGAGCAGGGAAATTTGCACTGGCATGGCAACCGACGACGTCCGCTTCTACCAAACCTCTAGCGATGGTTACCATCGCCTTGGCGAACCAGCAGGACCAGGGCGAGAAGAGCTGCTGGACGCTGACGACCCGGCGTTTGTCAAGCTTCGCAGAATGGAGAGCTATGTCGACCTGAGCGCTGTGTCGAGTGTCTTGGGTTCTGCGGGGTATGCGTTCCCTCTGTTTGCTCGCGGGGAAAGTTTCGGGGCTCTTGTATGCGGCCGGCGTGCCGACGACGAGGGGTATGCACCGGACGAGCGCGACCTTCTCCGACACGTCGCGCGGGAAGTCGCTGCCGAATTGTTCATGATGCGAGCACGCGAGGAAGAAAAAGGACGTGAAGACGCGGATATCGACGCTCGACGCATACGCGAGCTTGAGGACGAAAACAGGCGTCTGAAGGAAGCGCTTGACCGTGAGCAGGCGGAGGAGCGCATGATACCTCCAGATGAGCGTTGAGGTCACAAACACAAGAGGCCCGCTTTACGCCGGCCCCTGATGCGCGACTTGATGCGACTACCGCGTCGACTTTGTGCTTACTTGATGTGTGCCTTCAAGTGTTTGCCGGCAAGCGTCTGTCGCACAACGCTGTACGGCGTGATGTGCGCGCCGTGTCCGGCGAGAACGCTGAAGCTTCGGCCAGGCATATGCACTGCAACGCTACCCGTGGTAACCGCGAGGTCTGTTGAGCCAAACCGCGCCGTCACCGAGAAGTTCGTGCCTGTCGGGACGAAGGTCGCTTGCGATGTGGCTACGTGCACGGGCGATGCATCGCGGTGCAAAATTTCGTTGATTCGCAGCGTACCATGGCGCAGCTTGAGGAACACCGCGTCGGCGGTGCCTTTGATCTGATCGTAGTGCAGACGGCTTACTTGAACTTCAGCCCCACCCTGGAGGGTGAGGGCCAGATGCGGCGTGATTGACACGATCGCTTGTGCGCCTTCCGGCCGGATAACTTCGCCGGTCGAGATCGGCGTCTCGGCTTCCGCTACTTCGCGGGTTTGGTTGTTCGGGGTTACAGCTTGCAGCGTGCCCTGCACCAACGCGGTGATCGTTTCATCAGCCGGCCGATGGAAAGTGTTGCTCAACAGTCCGTGGGCGATGAAGAAAACTGCAAACCCTGCGGCCATGACGCCACCCAAGGCGTACGCCGGACGCAAGGCTGTGCGCCACGAAAACGCGGGTCGCACGACTTTCGCCGAGGTGAGACTCTGCGCTGATTTTTGAAGAACGCGCTTGAGGATGCGCGTCTCGAGGCCGCGCGGCACAGACAGCTGCGGAACGCGGCGAATCAAATCTTGGAAGCGCTGCGCCTTGGCCAGCGTACCCGCGCACGCGAAACACGTGCGGCGGTGACCGTTCAGCAGCCCCTGTTGCGCCGGGCTGATCTGGGCGTCAAAAGACTCGTAGAGGAGATCGAGGGCTTCAGTGCATTCCATTGTTCTGGCTATCCTTTTATACCAAAAGCGGGTCGAGCCACGTCTGCAGCCTGCGCTTGGCGCGGCACAGATTGGTTCGAGCAGCTTGTTCGTTCATACCCAGAACGTCGGCGATTTCCCCGTACGATAATCCCTGTAACTCCCTCAGAATAAAAACCATGCGTTGTTGGCTCGGCAGCGCTCGCAAGCCGTCTTCCAGTGCTCTGAATGTCTCGCCACGCTGTGCCATAATTTCCGGACGCTCGTCTTCGCGAACAAGCAACTCCGCTTCGTTCACGTCGTCGATGTCGGTAGTAGGACTTCCGGCGCGACTCTGGTGTGTCAGACAAACGTTGACGCATATGCGATACAACCAGGACGAGACTTTGCTCCGCCCTGAAAAGGTCTTGGCATGCTGAAAGGCTCTGAGGAAGGTCTCCTGGACCAGATCCTCGGCCGATGAGGCATTGTAGCGATACGCTACGTTGTAGAGCATTCGGGTGTATCGTTTGACTAACTCCGCAAAAGCTTCGCCGTCCCCGTTTGCGACCTTGGTCATGAGCTCAACGTCGAGATTATTCGAGACGGGCTCTAAATGATATGACCGAACAGCGCCGGGGATTGTTACACCCAAAAACAGCGGGAACATCGAGTTTTCAGCTCACCAAACCTGACGCTCTTCGTTTTGTGACTAGTGGCACAAGCGCCCCAGGAGCAACGGAAAATGGCGCTTTAAACGAGAGTCGACTCATAAATTATCGGGCAACCCTGGGCGGACCTTATCGGTACAGAAGAATATGAGCTAGGGCACGAACGCTACGGCTCCAAACGAGGCTTAGCCTGCCTGCTTTCAGAACGAGCTCGAAGTCCGTCGCGTCAGACGGACGCGTCTATGTCACGTCCTGGCCCCTCCACATCATTAAAACGTGCGCAATCTCATACTTGAAGAACTGACCGACGCCCTTGACGACCGTAGCGGACAATTCCGCTATTTTTTTGTGGCTACGTCTGGCCGAGTCGCCCCCTACGCGTCAGATGACCCACAATCCGCGACGGTGTCCTCGCGCACAGATG
>DASZFB010000118.1:0-4134 GCA_035940275.1 Candidatus Eremiobacteraceae bacterium
CCGGACCGCGGTGTCATGCCCAGTGGTTGCACCGCAGCGGTTGGCGCGCCGGCGTATGAGGGAATGGGGACGTCGGCACCGCCTCCAACGGCGACACTAGTGCCGAGACCACGAAGATTCGTCGCTGCCACTTGCGCGGGCTGTCCAGCAGCCTCCGCAGTAACCCTAATCTGCAAGACACCCGGCGACAAGAAGGTCGCCTTGTTGCGCAGTCGCGCGTAGACACCGGGTGCAATGATGCTCCATGGCGTTGCGCCGCTACCGCCATTGCTCACGCGCGGTGCGCCGATGTTGGCAAATTCCGACGCAATGCGATCGTAATCGTTCGCATTTGCGACGAGCGTGTCGCGCGCGTTGCGAACTTCGATGATAGCTCTTCCGACATCGCCCATATTGTTGAGAGCTTGATCGAAACTCGGCACGCCCGGTATGTTCGAACTGAGCTGCGACCACCTCGCGTGCAGCACTTCGAGGAAGCTCTGCTGCATGCGCGGTTTGAATTCGGGAATGACGGCGTCGACAATCTGGCGCGAACGGCTCGAGAGTTCCGAGTACTTCATGCCCGCTTGCAGCGACCACGACAGCACTTGGACTTCCATCGGCGAGTAGCGTGTGCCCACGCGTCCGTTGAGTGCTGCGACGATGTCCGCCCACTTGCCGCGAATCGGCGCCAAATGGAACGTGTTGCGGCGGGGAGCGTGGGCATGGACGTTCATGCAGTACGTCATGATGCTGACTGCATAATCGCCGGCAGGAAGAGTTACACGGCCATCGTGACCCGATGCGAAAAGGCGTTCGACGGTAGCTTGTGGGGCCGAGTGAAACCGGCCGCCGGGAAGCTGCGCAACAGTTGGAAACGCGTCGCTAAGGCTGACGCGCACCGGCTGTTCCTGAAAAAACGTATCACCCAGTGCTTTGACGATCTGTTTTGATGCATAATCTTTGCCGGCTTGCTGTGGGTTGGGAATGCTTGGAATGCTCGGCAGACCAATCTCGGCGCTGACCGAATGCATAGTGAGAAGCAACGCTGCGAGGATGAGCAAGAAGATGAAACGCGCTCTGAGCCGCACTGTCCAACCTTCTCCCGCTGACGAGATTCCCGGCACAATATAGCCGCCGACGGTATCGGCGGGCCGCGGCGCTACTTCGTTGGGTATCGGGAACGTCCTTGACCGCCTGACCCGAGGGCGTGATAGTCCCCCAGCATAATCGCTGGAGGTAACGCCGTGGAGCAAATGGGTGCCGATCGCATTGGAGGGCATAACGTCGTCTTCGGAGTGTACCGAGATGGAGATAATAACCTCGACGAAGTTCAAGAGCGTAACGTTACCGATTTTATCAAGACGACGGCGGCGAACCCGGCGCTCAAAGTTCTAGCCGAGGACACGACGCGCATCTCGCATCAGCCGTTCGTACGCGGTCAGCTACGCACTGAGTGGTCAACCATCCAAAACGGCACCCAACATATAACACGCGTCACCGCACCTACCGATATGTCAGACCGGCGCTCCCTCGCCGCATTTGTCGAGAGAACGCTTGAAGTGCGAGCCAACGATCCTAATTTCGGCAAAGCCGATGTGTGGATCGATCTCGTTGACCACGGTGGCGGAGACGGAGGCGGACTGCAAGCAGACAGCACTGGCGGTTTTATGTCGCTGGAGGATATCGCCGGTGCGATCGGTGACGGTAAGGCTGCTTTTCGAAAGGAGCATCCGGGCGCCGATGATACGGTTACAGGTGTGCTCGCGAATCAGTGTCTCATGGCGACGTTAGGTTTTGCCGACACACTGTCGCACATTGGCGTTCACTATCTCGCAGCTTCGCCCGAAACAATGCTCGCGCCGGGAGTACCGTCGGCCGCGTTCGCTGATACTCTCACGCGCGGCCCAAGATGGCCACAGAATGCCGTCGACGTCACCATGCGCACACGCTATGGGAACGGCACAAACGCGTACCATCCGGCCGCGGCATTCGATGTGCTTGACCTCGACGCGCCCAAGATCGCACAAATGCGAGCGACGATCTCGGATTTCAATCGCGCAGTGAGCTCCGTGCCACACAATCGGGCCGGGCGAGACGAGCTTCAGGAGATTCGTGGCGATGTGCGATCGGTACGAGGTATGGTGCGATTCGACCACTCTGCTGACATGCCGTGGCACGCTGACCGCCCCGCAATGGCCGTCTATGACGCGGTCGCCGAGGATGCACGCTTGCCCGACGCTTTGCGCGGTGCCGCAAAAGCTGCAGCCGGTGCTGTTGCAGGACTCGTACTTGCGCACAAAGAGTCCGCTGATTTTGGACCCTTCCATGCATCCTATTCTGACGCGATCGGTCCGAACGTACATCTGCCCATCACACCGCTTTCGTACGACGCTTGGGCAGATCAAGGCGTCGTTGAAACGCACAACAGCTTCTTCGATGCCGTCCATGGCCGGGACTTTGCGCGGGCGATAGGAGCATACAACCCGCGTGAAGACGCAGCGGGCGCTGTAGCCTAGCTGACGGAGTGCGCCAGCGGCCGCAAAAACGAGATGCGGGGTTCGGTAGCGCTTCTCACCTGCCGCTAGTCGATGAGACCAGACTCCGACTTCAGCAGTGTCACTGCAGCTTCGATTTGCGATTGAGGCACGCAGACGTATGCACCAGCATCCGTTGACCCGAGATTGCCTAGAACTCCACCGAAGACCGAGCGCGAGACGTCCGCACTCGGGAACAATTTGGCATCTATGCCACGGGATTCAAGGAACCCCAAAGCAAGATCATCGGCGTCATTGGTCAAGGCAAAAACCGCGAAGAATTTGTTTTCAATGTGCCGTGGCGGAGAAACAAGATAACCCAAAGCTAGCGTAACCGCCAGAAGTCTGAGGCAAAGCCCAACGTGGCAAACGTAGCCTCAGCTTCGTCAATCGTTTTGCGCCGCCAAGCCGGCTGGCGACGGTCTGCGGCATACCATGCACATGCCAACCGCCAGGCCTGTTCCGCTGAAAACGTTGCACCGCGTGGCTGTTTCCAAAGTTCGCACCAGCGGACGACGTGCTCTTCCGACCGAAAGAGAAGCATGGTCTTTCAACTGAAGACAATATTCTCCCACCAAAATTTGGCCGGCACCGAAATATGCACGAGTTCGCCGCCGTGCGCGAGCGTGCCGTCGCGCACCACGAGTTGGAGATAGTCGCCGCAATCACCACACGTGGTGCGAATTCGAGCGTCATTGCCGACATTTGCAACTATTCCCAACGCATCCCAGATGCAGATGCCGTTGTACGCGTGACGCGATGTTTCAACTACAAATGGTGTCGGTACGGCCGCGTACGGATTCGCCGTGAGAATGTCGCCGTTGCTTTGCAAGACAATAACATGGCCATCTGCTAATGCGCGATACGCGTCACGTACGCGTGTAATATCAGTACCAAGCGCCTGCGCGGTCTCTTCGGTACTTGGAGCGTGGTTGCGCTGCATAAACTCGTCGAAGATAAAGGCACGCGCGCGTTCCGTGATATCATTCATCGCTGCTTCTCACTTCGGTATCGGGCTCAAGGTGAATCAGCACGTGGGCGCGCGGTAGGGCCTGTTTAATGTCAACGACGATGATGTCCGATAGTGCATGCGCCTGCTGCAAGGGCATGTCACCCTTCATCTGCAGATGGAAGTCGATAAACTCGCCACCACCGGATCGGCGCGTGCGCAGTTTGTGATAGCCAGCAAAAAGGTCGCCGTGCTTCTCGATGATGTAACGGATCTGCGCCTCTTGCTGTTCGGGAAGCCGGCCATCAGTGAGATCGACAAAGGCGCGAATACTCACGTCGTAGGCCGCCTTAACGATGAGGCCTGCGATCATTAGCGAAATGATGGGATCGATCAAGGTAACGCCGGTAAGCCGGATGGCGAGCAATCCCGCAGCGACTCCCGCCGCTGTCCACACATCAGCGCGCAGTTGCGCAGCCTGCGCCTGCAAGGCAGGTGACTGCTCGACGGCTGCAGTTCTAGCCAAGCCGCGGTAGACCACAATGTTGACCGCCGCTGACAGCAGCATGACACCGAGCCCAAAATCGATATGTGCTATTGACATTGGATTTCTGATGTGTTGGATGGCTTCAGCCACTACAACGCCTGCTGTTGCGAGAATGAGCAGCG
>DASZFB010000119.1:0-4728 GCA_035940275.1 Candidatus Eremiobacteraceae bacterium
TCCAAAACAGAGTGACTCCGTTCGGCGACATCGTCGCCCTCGCGGGGCGCGGCCTCGTGATGGGAAACCGCGGGATCCTGCACGATCACGCGCGGCGCCTCGTCCGCTACTCTGCGCTGCGCCGCTGGATCGCATGCGTGATCGAGTTCCGTGGACGGCACCGGATCGTCATGCGACCGCACTCGTACACCGAGCTTTTTTTCCTTGACGAGGCGACCGCATTCGCTGCGGGCCACCGGCCATGCGCCGAATGCCGCCACGCCGATTATCGAAAGTTTGTCGACCTCTGGGAACTCTGTCATGGCAAACCCGTGAGCGCCGACCTCATCGACCTACAGCTCCACACAGAACGCCTCGCGGGGCCGCGCACCAAACGCACCTACCGTGCTGACCTGGCCCGTCTTCCGGACGGCACCTATATAGTGGAAAATGATCGCGCGTGGCTGGTTTTGGGAAAGACGCTCTTCGCCTGGTCAGACCAAGGATACACAGAGCGGCGCGAACGCCCAGCACATCGCAAAGTCGACGTGCTGACTCCACGATCCACCGTTGCAGTCCTCACGGCCGGTTATCGCGTCGCTGTCCACCCAAGCGCGGAAAAGGACGGTTCTGCTAGTGCGACGCACCGAGCGGCGGACCAACGCGGAACTCCACTTCCGGTTTGACGCCGCTTGCGAGCGTCTGATAGACGACGCAATAGCGCTCCGTCAGTTTTTGCAATGAGGCGATCTCGTCGGACGTCGCGTCGGCATCGAGGTCGAAGCGAAGCCGGATGCTCTTGAAGCCGACGGGCGTGTCGCGATCGACGCCCAAAGTGCCGCGGAAATCCAAATCGCCTTCCGCATGGAGGGTGCCGCCGCGCAGCGCAATGCCCTTCGCAGTCGCGACCGAACGGAGCGTCACGCCGGCGCATGCGACGAGCGCTTGCAGCAACATATCGCCCGAGCACGCAAGCGTTCCGTCGCCGCCCGTCGCGGGATGCAGGCCGGCTTTCACAAGCGCACGGCCGGTCTCGACGCTGCAGCTGACCCCCTCGGGATCATCGACCTTGCCGCTGGCCGTCAACGTGATGAGGGCAGCCGCGGGCTCGGCGCGGTAGTGATCTTTGATCGGCGCCTGCAGAGCGCGCAAGCTCTCGGAATCCATCCGTGCTCTCCGTTCTTAAGCTGAAGGCTACGAGTACAACACACGCGACATGAGAAGCCCAAGCGCCCGGCGCAGTTCAGCCGCTACCTCCGGGTGCTCGCTCTCGTCGATCTTATGAAAAGCAATATCGATCCAACGGAACCCTTCCGCCTCGACGCCGCCGTGCCACCAGAACATCTCCAAGGCCGCGGCGATGCTACCGCCAAGCGCCGTGTCTTGATCTTTGAGCAGCGCCCAGTCCATCGCCGCGCGGAAGTTTTCGACATCCGGCTCGACACGCTTGAGCCAATCGCTAAGCGGCACCGAACCAAAACCTTTCTCGGCCTTTTTCGCAACGTCGCGGAAATACTCGGCGTGTCGTCGCGCGAGTGACTCGCGCTCACCGCTCGCCGTGAGTTTTTCCAATGCGTATTGGCGAGTGGATTCAAGCATGCGGTAACTCTCGTGCCCACCGCTCGTATCGACCGCGACCAGTGACTTATCCGCAAGCGATACCAGCAGATCAAGCACGTCCGACTGATCGATACCGCCACCGGCGCATACCGAAGTCGCTGCATCAAGCGTAAAGCTGCCTGCGAAAATAGCCGCGCGATTGAACAGCGCGCGCTCCGGCGCCGACAGCAGGTCGTAGCTCCAATCGAAGAGGGCGCTCAACGTTTTCTGGCGGGGCAGCGCCGTGCGGCTACCACCCGTTAGGATCTTGAAACGTTCGTCGAGGCGTTGCGCCAGTGTCGGAATGCTCATCACTTTGACGCGCGCCGCGGCGAGTTCGATCGCCAGCGGTATGCCATCGAGCCGGCGGCAGATATCGCACACGCTTGAGGCGTTGTCATCGCTCAGCCGAAACGATTGATCGACGAGCGACGCGCGGTCTGCGAAGAGCGCCACCGCGCCGAAGCCAAGCGCTTCCGTCGCCTCGAGATCCGCCACTTTCTCAGGTACGGCAAGCGAGGCTAGCCGCAGTACCTTTTCGCCGCTCACGCCGAGCGCTTGCCGAGTCGTGCTGAGGATACGTACGTCCGGGCAATGGCGATGGATAGAATCGGCGACCGCGGCGGCCGCTTCGAGCACGTGCTCGCAGTTATCCAGTACAAGAAGAAGCTGTTTGCGCTTGAGCGACTGCGTCAGGGATTCCTCGACCATGCGCACTTGGGCTTGGCTCACGCCAAGTGTCCTGGCCACGACGCTCGACACAAGCCCAGCGTCGTTAACCGTCGCGAGGTCGGCGATCCAGACACCATCTGGAAAGCGGTCGAGCATTTCAGCGCCAAGCTGCGCGGCGAGCCGCGTCTTGCCGACACCGCCCGCTCCCAACAGCGTGACCAGGCGGTGCTCGGCGAGCTGTGCCTTGAGGTCTTCAAGGTCCTTTTCGCGCCCACGGAAGCTTGTGACTTGCACGGGCAGATTGTTGGGCAGCGTGTCAAGCGAATTGAGCCGCGCAAATTCGCTCGGTAGATCATTTGCCGTCAGCTGCCACACGTGCTCGGGTTGCGCGAGGTCCTTGAGCCGATGCAAGCCGAGGTCGGTGAATCGCAGCTCGTGCGCTGTGTCGTGTTGCATCAACTCGTACGTCGCACCCGAGAGCAGCACTTGGCCGCCGTTGCCGATCGACGTGAGCCGCGCGACCCGATTGACGGCCGGGCCGAAATAGTCGGAGTCGCGTTCTTCCGCATAACCGGTGTGCAGGCCCATGCGGACGCCCAAACCGTGGACCGCCGAGAAATCTTCCGCGCTGAGCGCGCGCTGCGCTTCAAGCGCAGCGTTCGCAGCGTTCGGCGCCGTGGCGAATGCGGCGCAAAACGCGTCGCCCACGGTCTTGAAGATGTAACCGCCGTGTCGCGAGATCGCATCTCGCATCAAACGTTCGTGGCGCGCGACCGCGGCCTTCATTGCGTCGTGATGTTTTTCCCAACGCTCGGTGCTGCCCTCGATGTCGGTGAACAGGAACGTGACCGTGCCGCTCGGCAGCGACGGGGGTTTTTTGGACTGCCGCTCCTTTGTCCGAGTGTTGTGTGGCATCGACTGCGACGGTTCGGCCGCCCGCCGTAAGAGCCCTAGCCCCGCCTTGCAAGCCGGAGGGGTCGCACGATATAATAGACCCTTACATGGCCCGCGAATGCGTTCATTCCGGGCACGAAATTGCTGGAGGGTTTTGTATGCCTCGATATGTGGTCGAGCGGACGTTCAAAGACGGGCTCTTCATCCCGGCCACGAACGAGGGTGCCGCTGCGTGCAAGAGCGTGGTCGATAAGAACGGCGATCTCGGCGTGACGTGGGTCCATTCATACGTCTCGACGGATCACAAGAAGACCTATTGCATCTACGATGGCCCGAGTCCGGACTCCATCCGCAAGGCCGCTGAACGTAACGGACTTCCGGTCGATAGCATCTCAGAAGTCAGCGTTCTCGATCCGTACTTCTTCCATTAGTATTCGATCGCATTGATGTCGCCCGAATGGCTCACCGCCATCGGTTCGATTGGCACGTTTGTGGTGATCGCGGCGACGGCCGTTGCCGCGATCGTCCAGTTGCGCCATCTGCGCGCTGCCAACCAACTCGACGCGGTGTTGTCGCTCGAGCGAGATTTTCGCAGTCACGATCTGCAGGAAGCGTTCCGCTACGTCCAGCGCGAGCTGCCATTCAAACTGCGCGACCAGGGCTATCGTAACGAGCTCGAAGCGCCCGGCTTCATCGACGAGCGCACGCACCTCGAGGTCAAGGCCTGCAACTGGTTCAACGAGATGGGGACGCTCGTGAAAAACCAGCTCGTCACCGAAGACGCGTTCATGGACATGTTCAGCCGTCTCGTCGTGGCGTATTGGGAGCATCTCGAGCCGGCGATTGCCGTGATGCGGCGCCGTCGCAGTGACGTGCAGTATCACGATTTCGAGTTCCTTGCGATGCGCGCACGAGCGTGGCTTGCAGCGCATCCGCACGGCACGTTCCCGAGCGGCGTGAAGCGCGAACCGTTGCGCGATCCGTGGGCCGCCGAAGACAAACGTCCGACCCCTTCCGCGAAAGCGTAAGTCGCTGTGAGTACGGACTAATTTCTCTCGACCGCTCGTTGACGAGGTGGCGGTCTCGCGTGATATAATCCCCGGTGAGAGGCTCACAATGTCGACGGTCCGCGAGATCACAGTGCCCGACACAAAGCCCGCGTCCGAGTGGGTCAACGGTCGCGCGCTTCAAAAGTTGAGCCCGCGCGAGGAGCACGCGCGCGCGCAACTCAGGTTCGGCGCTGCGTTGCTTTTCTGGGCTGAGAGCGTGGGCGCAGGACGCGTCGGCTCCGAGTGGGAGTTTCGAGTCACGCCACCGGGCGAGGCGACCCGCCCCCTCGTACCCGACGTCGCCTTCTTGTCATTTGATCAGCTTGGGCCTGATCAGGGCGAGCAGGCCCAAATTCCGTATCTCGCGCCGGACGTTGCCGTCGAGATCGTATCGCCTGGCGATCGCCGAGCCGATATCGAAGACAAGATCCATGTCTATCTCGCCGCCGGTGCACGGCTGGTAGTGCTGGTGGATCCAGTCCGGCACGCATTCGAGGCGCACGACGTGCACCGAGTACGAACTTTCTCTCGCGAC
>DASZFB010000120.1:0-2866 GCA_035940275.1 Candidatus Eremiobacteraceae bacterium
CGCGCTGTTGTAGAGCTTGTCGTCCGCGCTGATCTCATAGAAGCCGATGACGACGTCGAATTCCGCACGTTTCGACGCGTGCGCTCGAGCGAGCCGCGTGAGACGCTTGAGCAGCTCCTGCGCCGGCATGCTCACATCGCGCACGCCCCCTTCGACAAAGTAGCCTGAGAGCGAGGCCTCGGGGAAGACCACGACTTGCGGAAAACCGCTGCGCCCAGCCGCGAGCGCTGCAAACGCGTCTCCGATCGAAGCGAGGTTCGCCTCGACGTCACCCTTGCGCGGCGCGAACTGCACGAGGGCCACTTCGAACTGCTTGGCGTGCGCCATAGTGATGGTTGTTTCTTTCCCGGCGGGCGACTGCCCCGCGGTCATCCGCGTGCGGGTGCGGCCTTCGACATGCTGGAAGGAACTGAGCGCAGAGCTGCTACGTTTCAGATGTGAGCGGCATTTGTGGCCGTTTCGCTAGGAATTGGCGTTTTTCACTCTTATGAGGCAGGCATGGATGAGGCTTGAGAGGATCGCGCTGGCGTCACTGCTGACGCTCGTACCGATCGTCGCGTTCGCGGGTGGTGCGCCGATGCCGGCAGCGTCTGTCGTCGCGTTCGCGTCTCCGAGCTCGACGCCCACACCGACGCCGACTCCAACGCCGACCCCGACAGCCACGCCGACGCATGTGCCGACGCCCACGCCGAAGCCCCTTATTTCGACGCCGACACCGTCGCCCAGTCCAACGCTAACGCCGACAGCAACCGTGGCGCCGACCCCGACGCCGACTGCGTCGCCGACTCCGACGCCCGTCGCAACACCATCGCCGACTTCGAGCCCAACGCCCGTTCCGACAGCAACACCGTCTCCGTTCCTAGCCGTTCCGCTTTCGAGTCCATTCGTGGGCCCGTCGGCCACGGCGCCGCCGACCCCAACGCCGCCAAGCGGCGCGAAGCGCACCGTCTTGAATCAGACGAACATCACGACGAAGTACTACGTCAATCCAGCGTGCGGCGGCACGACGCATCAGCTCATGCCTATGCTTCGCGCCGGCGAAGCGCTTGTCGGGTGGAACTTCTCGCAAGGCACGCGCTGCGGCGTCGTCTACCGTTCGGGCGTGTGGTTCGGTGATTTCGCCAAGGGCCTCAAAGTCGTCGATGCGACGATGACGTTCTATGTCTCGCGCAGCCAGTCGAGCGCGCAAGGCAACCCGCTCAGCGGAAACGTCTCATGCGCTTCGCAACTGCAGCTCGCGACGGCGATCTGGATGAACAATCCGGACAGCCCGCTCGCATTGCTTGGAGCGCCTTATCTGACGCTCCGCGCGAATCAACCAGGCGACACCGAACGTTTTGGCCCCTTCATCGTCAGCAACGGGATCTACGTCAGCATCGACGTGACGCAAGCGGTCCAACAATGGGCGGCTGGCACGCGGCCCAACTTCGGTTTCGTGCTCGTCCCCGACCACGCCGATTTCAACGGCGGCAACGACCGCTGTTTCTCGGCGTATAACGGATTCACGCTGACGGTCGACTCGCGCTAGATCCAGGCATCCGCATCGCGGATTTTTGCGCGCCTGTCCCGCCCCTTAGTCGTCCCCAGATTCGTATTCCCATGAGGATGAAATCTGGGGAAATCAGCGCTATTGCCGATGGTGCTTGGCGTTGCCGTTGAACGAACGGCCGTTCGAAATTTTGCTTGAAACGGTCACATTTCCGCTATATAATGGGGTCCATTAGGCCCAATACCACTATAGGTAGGGCCGCTCAAGCGTTCGACGAACTATTGTACGCTGTTCTTGAGGACCAGCGGTGTGCGCGTCTCCGCGCGGTAGCTTAGAGAGAGAAAGGACACACGACTCCCATGAAAATCCAGCGCCGCTTCACGCAACCAGGTATCGATCCGCTCGACACCATTGAGTGGGATCGCCGCTCTTCTGTCATCCGCGAACCCGACGGCACCGTCGTCTTCGAGATGCATGACATCGAGGTCCCCAAAGCCTGGTCGCAAGTCGCGACCGACATCCTCGCGCAGAAATATTTCCGCAAAGCCGGCGTGCCGCAGCCGGATGGAACGTTGGGCCGCGAGACGTCCGCGCGCCAAGTGATGCGCCGCCTCGCCGGTTGCTGGACCGATTGGGGCCGCCGCTACAAGTATTTCGACACCGAGGAAGACGCCGCCACGTTCGACGCCGAGATCACGCATATGCTGATCAATCAGATGGCCGCGCCGAACTCGCCGCAGTGGTTCAACACCGGACTCGCATATGCGTACGGCATCACTGGTCCGTCACAAGGCCATTACTTCGTCGATCCAGACACACAAGAGCTCACGCGCGCGAAAGATTCATACACGCATCCGCAGCCCCATGCGTGTTTACCATTTAGAGCTCCCGTCGAGACTCCCACAGGTAAGATCGCAATAGGCCGCATCGTTCATGAGAATCTGATCGGTCTTAAAGTGTTCGATCAATACGGTGAGACTGAAGTCGAGGCCGTTGCTTTCAATGGCTTTAAGCCCGTTTACAAAATTACACTCGAAAATGATGACTTCTTAGAGGCAACTGGCGATCACCGCGTATTGGTTGCGCTTGAGAATCAGCACCAGTGGGCGGAGGTTCGCGATCTTGTGCCAGGATCGCGCCTCGTTCAGCGCACGGATACAATTCTGTTCTTAATGGAACAGCTTCTCGCTAAACCTTTCATCAAGCCTCAGCAAGCGCATATTCTTGCGCTCGTGAATGGGCTAAGATCTACGATAGCAGAGATCGTTGAACAAGATTCGGTGACCCACCAATCCTTAGCGGTGAAGTCAGTTGAATATGTCGCTGAGGAGCCGGTTTACGACATACAAACGAGCAGTCACACATTCCTAACCCACA
>DASZFB010000121.1:0-3093 GCA_035940275.1 Candidatus Eremiobacteraceae bacterium
GCAATCATCTCCGCAAGAGTGTCTTCCATCGCCGTCCCGATTCCTACGCCGTCCATAACAGCCTGGATCACCAAATCCGGATCGTCAAACGAAGCTGGTCCTTGCGGGCTGACCGTGAGCGCCTTGCGTCCCTTTTCGAACTCCCAACGGTAAAGGGTATTGCTGAACCGAAAGCCGATGCAGGAATGGTGTTTTAAGTCCTGCGGGTGGCGCGGGATCGTGTTCGATTGGAAGTACGTCGGAGAACCCACCACAGCGAGCCGCATCTCTCGGGTCACAGGGACCGCGATCATGTCTCTCTGAATGAACTCGCCGAGTTGAACCCCTGCGTCATACTCGCCAGCTATCAGATCGACAGGATCATTGGAGGAGGTGACCTCCAAAACTATCTCCGGGTAGCTACGAGCGAACTTTGCCAGCTTGGGAAGAAGCACCATCTCCGTGGCCGTGCGCGGGATGATGAGACGGATTCGGCCAGCGGGGCGCTCCCGCTGTTTCATCGTCTCCGCGACCGCCCTCCCAATTCGTTCAAGCGCAGGTGCGAGTTCCTGAAGCAGCGCCGTCCCCGCCGCAGTAGCGGAAACACTTCGGGTGGTCCGAGCGAGTAGTTGTACACCAACCCTCTTCTCCAGGCTCCGCATCGAGTGGCTCAGGGCGGACTGAGAAACATCCAGCCGGACGGCGGCACGGGTAAAGCTGCGTTCTTCGGCAACCGTCACGAAAGCTGACAGCTCCGCAAGATCATTTCGCATCATTCATGAATAATACTCATAACCAAATGCAATAGAAAGGCCTTCAGATCATAACGCTCACATCTAATCTATTTGTAGGCACCTCAAGACCAAACGCCGACAGGAGAGGGAGCATTATGGTCATTTCGTTTGAGAACAAGGTGGCTCTTGTCACGGGTGCCGCATCAGGCCTGGGATTTGCGACGGCCAACGCATTCGCAGAGGCGGGCGCCGCGGTCGTTCTGGCCGATTGGAACGAGAAAGAAGCGCTAGCGGCCGCGAAGCAACTCGCCGACAAAGGCCACAAAACGCTCGCAGTCACTTGCGATGTGTCGGACGACGGACAGGTAGAAGCGATGGTAAGGAAGGCGTTGAGGGAATTTGGTCGTCTCGATGCCGCTTACAATAATGCCGGCATTCAGAATGTGCTGGCAGAGACCGCAGATGTAACCCGCGATGATTACGACCGCGTGATGGCGGTCAATCTTCGCGGCGTGTGGAGTTCGATGAAGTTTGAGTTGCAGGTGATGCGCGAGCAAGGCAGCGGCGCAATCGTCAACTGCTCCTCGCTGGGCGGCCTGGTCGGAGGCAATCAGCGGGGCACATATCACGCTGCCAAGCACGGAGTGATCGGTTTTACCAAGAGCGCGGCACTTGAGTACGCGACCCGCGGCATCCGCGTCAACGACGTCTGCCCTGGTCTCATCCGCACGCCGATGGCCGACAAAATGGAGGCCGAGGGTCAGGGCGAAGCTTTGACAATGATGCGTGAGACCTTTGTGCCGATGCAGCGCGAAGGCCGTCCCGAAGAAATCGCGAACGTGGTTCTTTTCTTGTGCAGCGATCTCGCCAGCTACATCACCGGCCAGTCAATCTCGGTCGACGGAGGCTATGTGATGCGGTAAACCGAGCCGAAGCTATGGTCCTCTCACCAATGGGAACTGCGTCTCCGAAACATTCCCCGATGCAATGAGTGAGGACGTGAGATGTCAGCTCTCTAAGCGCGCACACATTTGAGCATTGTCTTAGCTTGAGTTTTACTTCGGCCAAGCTTGAAGAGCAGCGGCAACCACGCTCAACAGATCCTTACGGGTGGCGCCGGTGGACGCCTGAACAGTCAAGCCAAAGTTGGCCGTTTGCACGAAGTTCGCGAGCGTGTCCACATCCGCGTTGATGGGCAGGTCGCCTTCGGTAACTGCGCGCCGGAACCGTGCGCGCAACCCCTCGAATCCAGCGACACGTTGCGCCGCGAATTCCTTTCGCAGCGGATCGTCCCCGCAAGAAAGTGCGCCATGCACCCACATACAAGTTCTCGGCGTATGCGGATCGGTCAACAGATCAACGACCCCGTAGAACACCCGCTCGACTACGGCGCGCGCTGTCGGCTCTCGGAGCGCCTCAGAGAGATAAACGGACGGACCTTTTAAATAGCGGTCGAGCACTTTGCGGAAAAGAGATTTTTTGTTGCCAAAAGCGGCGTAAAGACTGGGACGATTGATGCCCATCGCATTTGTGAGGTCGGAAAGCGACGTGCCAAGGTAACCCTTCCGCCAAAAAATCTGCATCGCGCGGTCCAACGCTTCCTCTGTGTCGAAAGCGCGGGGACGCCCGAGCGGCGATGTAACTTTCTCGCGTTTCATACCGATAAGTAAATAAATCATTGACAGCTTTCCTGTCTATGATGTTTGCTTATGTACCGTTCGGTAAGGAATGGCAACTAACCAACAAAATATCAATGGAGCCAAAGTCATGAGCACCGACAAACTTTCAGGAAAAATCGCCCTAGTCACCGGCGGCAGCAGCGGTATAGGTCTCGCCACAGCCAAACGGTTTGTGTCCGACGGCGCGTATGTCTTCATCACTGGCCGGCGTCAACCCGAACTCGACGCTGCCGTGAAACTCATAGAACGCGACGTTACTGGCATTTGCAGTGACGTCTCCAACCTTGCAGACCTCGACCGTGTCTATGCCGCCATTAAAAGCGAGAAGGGTCGGCTCGACATTCTCTTTGCCAACGCAGGAGGCGGTGGCCTGGCGCCCCTTGGTCAGATCACCGAGGAGCATTTCGACAAGACCTTCAATACCAATGTCCGGGGTCTGCTCTTCACCGTGCAGAAGGCGCTGCCGCTAATGCCGCCGGGTGCGTCCATTATCCTCAACGCGTCCACCACTTCGATCAAAGGCACGCCGGCGTTTAGTGTTTATAGCGCGACGAAGGCAGCAGTGCGGTCATTCGCACGCAACTGGACGCTTGACCTCAAGGAACGCAAAATACGCGTCAATGCCGTCAGTCCGGGTGTCGTGCCCACTCCGGGCTACGATTTGATGGTACTCACCAAAGAGCAGGTACAGGGTTTCGTGG
>DASZFB010000122.1:0-3266 GCA_035940275.1 Candidatus Eremiobacteraceae bacterium
GCTGCCCAATCACAACATAGGTTGGGAGGCCGTTACCATACAGATTGTACTGCAGGTTGTATCCGACGAAGAATCCGACGCCGAAGATGATCGCAAAGACCGCGGCGCGCGCCTTGAAATCCCAGGGTGTCGCCGGCAGCGACGTCGCGTCACTCACGAACAGGGGCTACCGTGAAAAAGAACAGAATACCTGGAAAATGAACGGCGACACACACGAAGTCGAGCGCAAGCTCATCATCATTGGTTCAGGTCCGGCTGGTCTGACGGCCGGCGTCTACGCGGCGCGCGCGAACCTCGCGCCGCTGCTCTTCGCAGGCGGTCAGTACGGCGGCCAGCTGATGCTCACCACCGACGTCGAGAATTATCCAGGCTTTCCCGAAGGTATCTTAGGACCGGAACTCATGGAGAAGTTCCGAGCTCAAGCCGAACGGTTTGGCACGGAGATCTTGGACTTCGACGTCACGAAGGTGGATTTTTCTGGGAGCCTGCACCGCGTGTGGGTGGACGAACACGAGTACCGCGCGCACACAGTTATCGTGGCCAGCGGCGCGTCCGCGTTGTGGCTTGGCCTCGAAAGCGAGACTCGGCTTCGAGGCAGAGGCGTATCGAGCTGCGCAACATGCGACGGCGCTTTCTTTAAAGAGAAGGACATTGTCGTTGTCGGCGGAGGCGATACGGCAGTCGAAGAGGCGCTTTTCTTAACTCGATTTGGCAAAAACGTTACTATCGTGCACCGGCGCGATGAGCTTCGGGCGTCGAAAATCATGCAGCAGCGGGCCCTCGACCATCCGAAGATCGCCTTCATCTGGGATTCGACCGTCGATGAAGTACTTGGTGACACGCGCGTGAGCGGCGTTCGTTTGCGCAACCTTAAGACGGGTGAGCACAGCGAAAAGAAAACCGATGCGGTTTTTGTGGCGATCGGCCACAGGCCCAATACGGAGATCTTTGCAGGCCAGCTCGAGCTCGACGAAAAGGGTTACATTCGTTCGACTGATGGCGTGCACACCGCAATTCCCGGCGTCTTTGTTGCGGGCGACGTTTACGATTTCCGGTACCGGCAAGCCGTGACAGCGGCCGGCTCCGGGTGCCGCGCAGCCATGGAGGCCGAGCATTTTTTGGGATCGTTGCCGACCCACGTCGCCGCAACCCATTAGATTCCGGCAAATCCTTTCGAACCTCTGTTCGATTCGGTCGTGACGCTTAACGCAAGGGATGCAACGGCCGATTCTATTATGAGAAGGACGGTTGCGCTCCAGGCGGTGCGCAGGCTCTGTCAGCCTGTTTAGCCGTAAGAGGGCGGTCCGGTCAGGTAACTCGATGGCGAACTTGGGGAAAAATCGGCGCGACGCAGATGGCCCGGCAGAGCCGAGCAATCCTACGATTGCTAAGGCACGGGATCAGATCGCTCGCGGCGATGTCGATGGGGCAGCGACTGTGCTACGCCAATTGCTGCGCGCAGGCGACTTGCCTCTCGCAACACGCATCGAGGCCGCAAAGTTGCTCGGCAACGCAGGCGCGCACGCTGACGCAATTGCTACGTATCTCGACGCCGGTCGCAAAGCGCTTGACGCCGGCGATCTCGCACTCGCTCGCACAAGTTTTGCAGCCGCGCACACGCTCGATCAAAAAGGTTACGATGCGCTTTTCGAACTTGGTCGCGTCGACCTCGCTGAGGGCCGCAGAGATCAAGCGCTCGAAAAATTCGTCGAGGTTTTACGCAAATCGAATTTGCGCCATCTGCCCGCACTTTACGAAGCCGCCGTGCTATACGAAGGTGATGGCCAAGCCGATCAGGCGATTGCCGCGTATAAGAAGATAGCTGAGCGCGATCGTCATCATGTGCCGACGCTTTCGCGCCTGGCCGACTTGTATCGCAAGAAGGGGCTGCTGGGCGACGCGCTTGGCTTCTACCTTCAGGGTGCACGCGCCGCGATGCAGGCCATGCAATATAAGGAAGCGCGGCGTTTAGTCGACAACGCGCTTCAGATCGAGGACGACAACTGGGAAGCGCGCCGGCTGCAGATTGAGGTCGCAAAAGCAGATCCGGAAGGCGCGAAGGCGAGCGAGCCTCCTGCAGTGCAGCGCGCCGCCTCACCTCCGGCAACAGCCAAGGGCGCTCAAACTCCTGCACAAGCTGCACCGCCTGCGCGACCTTTACAAGCGGCACCGCCAGCCGCCGCATCTCGCCCGGCACCTGCGCCGCAAGCGCCACGATCTGTGACACCGACACCCACACCGGCGCCAACTGCGCCGGCGCCCACCAAACCAACGGCCGTGCCGCCGGCTGCAGTGCAGTCGCCGCCGCTCGCGGGAAAAGCGGCACCCGCACCAATTTCAGTTAACACTCCGGCCGCGGCGGCCGAAATAGGGAGCGATATGGATACCGATCTGCCAGCAGAAGTGTCACTGCTCGAGAAGCAGTCCGAGGTTACCTCGAGACTCGCTGCGATCATGAACGAAACGGCCGAGGCCTCGAAAAAACGCGTGGCGATTGAGCGCGACATCAAAGCTGCGCAGTCGGCACTTGAGGCGCTGAACCACCAGCGTGGCTCGGTTGAGTCGGAAATTGCGTCGCTCAGGTCGGAGCTCGATGCCGTGGGTGCGGCGAAGGCCGCCGAGGACAAAGCGCTTGACGAATTGCGCAACAAACTTGAAACGCGCCGTGCGGATCTCGAAAGACTTGCCGCGCTGCCGCAGTTTATCGCGGACATCGAAGCAAAGACGTCGGGTTTTGCAACGCTCATCAGCAATGCGACGTTGGCGCTCGAAGGCGCCCAAAAGCGGGTCAACGAGTCAGGCAATACCGCTGGAACAGTTGAGAAGTCGGCGACGGAACTGATGAGCCGCATAGCCGCCGCAAAACAACAAGCGGATGAGGCACAAGAACAACTCAAAGGCTTGCTGGCGGATTCAAAATCGGCAAAGAGCGAAGCTGCGGCTGCGGCTACCAGCATCGCAGAGATGAAGACAACTCTTACCGCGTTGCAGCAGCTGAAAGCGCAAGTGGACGCCGCCCGCAACGACCTCAAGGCTTTAGCACCCGCCATCGAGGCGAAGCGCTCGCAGGCAGCGGCCGCCGTCGGTCAGATTGACAAGAATCGCGCGGAACGTGACTCTGCGCTCCAAAGCGCTGCAACGCAGGTCGGTAACGCAGCTTCACAAGCAAATGGAGCGGCGCCGCCTCCAAGGGCCGCAGCACCGAGTGCTCCCGCCCCGAGTGCTGCATCGAGTGCTCCGGCGAAAGCAGCGCCCGCACCAACGCC
>DASZFB010000123.1:0-1901 GCA_035940275.1 Candidatus Eremiobacteraceae bacterium
GCAACCGTCGTGTAAACGGGTTTAGCAACGGGACCCGCGGTAACCTTATGCGCAACCGGCTTGGTCCGAACGAGCAAAGGCGCCAGCTCGGGTTGCGCGACGTGCACGGCAGTCGTGACGGGATGAGGCACCGGCGGACGCAGGTACAAGAACACGGTCAGAACGAGCGCGACGAGAGCGATGCCAATCGTTGCAAGCGGGGCGATCGGCATGCGCTTCAGCGCGGCCTTCCTGCCCACATCATCTGGCTTTACGGGTGCTCGCACATGAGCGACGCCCACGACAGCCTGCTCGAGCTTTTTGAGCTCCACAAGTTCTGTATACTTGAGTTGACCCGGCGTCTTGTGAATGAACGACGGGCGCTTTTCGACGACAGGTTCTGCCGGCATTACCTTTGCTTCCCGATCGTCGGTCGTGATGTATTGTTCAAGCCGGCGCTCGACGATGTCCCACGACAATGCGGCGGTTCGACGTCCTTGCGAAACGGGAACGAGAACCTCGACAACGCGCGGATGATTCCAGCCGTGCGCATCACGCACGGCTCGATTCCATTCCACCGGAACTTCGAATGCCGTCGCTTCGCCTGGGCCGAGGGTGACCGTCTTACGTTCTGGGAATCGCAGCGATGGATGTGGTGCGAAATCGACTTCAAAGCGGCGGGGTGTGGCGCTGCGGCTCGTGATCGAAAACCACAACTTGAAACCCGCGAGCACGCCGTCGATCAAAATTGGTTCCTTGAGATCGAGAGCAACCGCACAATCCGAGCTCTCTGCGGCCACCAGCTCGTGCGTGAAAATCGCCAGGCGCTCACCTTGCGCATTGCGCAGTGAAACTTCGAGCTGGCCTTCTTGATCGGGCGACCAGTTCGCGAGGAAAATGATCTCAGCAGTGCGCGCGTGACGAGGTTGGATGGTGAGGACCGCGGGCGAGGCAGAAGCCGACGCCGGCTGGTCGACGCGGAGATGGCACTCGACGACCGCGTCCGATTCATTGCGAATCTCGATTTGACGCGTTGAAGCAACGCCCGGCACGAGTATCCAGCGCTCCGATCGATCTTGCGGAAATACGGCAAATCTAGCTGACATAGTATGTCTCGCCCTTAGTATACCGCAACTCTAGAACGGGGCGAAAGGGGCCTTTTGGCGCTCACACAAGGAAATGGCCCAACGCCCGGCGTCCTGTTGTGCGAAAGGGGCGATTAATGGCCAAGTCAGCCGTCCTGCCGAAAAGGGATGCCGTATTCTCACTCAACGGTACGGCAAGCGTTGCGGACCGGATGAGTGCAGGAAAGTTACGGCGCAAGAAGGTGCCGCGCTCGAGCCATGCGGCGTGGCACATACCGTCTCGTCGAGCGGATCCTCTCGCCATTCTCGAGGAGTCAAATCTCGGCCGTGTGCCGGAGCTCGTACCCATTCGGTACGGACGGATGCTCAAGTCGCCGTTTGCATTTTTGCGTGGTTCCGCGGCAATTATGGCAAGCGATCTCGCCAACACGCCGATCCTCGGCAATAAAGTTCAGGCATGCGGAGATAGTCATCTGGCCAACTTCGGATTGTTCGCTACGCCAGAACGCAACCTGATCTTCGATATCAACGATTTCGACGAGACGCTGCCCGCGCCGTGGGAATGGGATGTGAAGCGGCTGGCGACGAGCATTTTTGTTGCCGGGCGTCACATTGGCGGCTCGGACAAAACATGCACGCTCGCCGCGCGTGCGGCTGCCGCCGCATACCGGGAGCGCATGCGCGAGTGCTCTCAAGCAACGCAGTTGGAAGTGTGGTATTCGCGTGTCGGCGCCAACCTGATCGAAAGACTCATGCGCAGCGTCAGCGATCCCGAAATGAGCGCCATCATCAAGAAAGCGCGCTCGAACACGTCGGCACATGCGCTTCCGAAGATCA
>DASZFB010000124.1:0-2541 GCA_035940275.1 Candidatus Eremiobacteraceae bacterium
CAACGGGCACGCATTCGAAGGCTGCTGTGGTCACGCCGTTAATCGCCGCGTTTGCGGCTGCTTCGTCCACGGCGCTGCTGTACGACTCAACACCGACAACAGCCACGCCTCGTTTCCCGAGCATGACCGCGAAGGTTCCCACCCCGCTATAGAGATCCACGACTCGGCGCGCATCCGAGAGACGTTGCAGCAGCAGCTCGGCGATGAGCTCGAGCACCGACGTGTTGATCTGAAAGAACGATGCGATTCCAAAATGAAAGCTCGTTTGTCCTACGCGCTCGATTGTCTCGGGTGATCCCCACAGCGTCGCAAAGTGCCGGCCGAAGATCGCGTTTGCACTTGCGGGGTCGAAGCTCTCCACGAATCCGGTGAGGCCGGGTATCTCTTTGCGCAACGTATCGACGTGCTGTGCAAGCTCTGGTTGACGGCGCACCGTGCAGAACGCCACGACGAGGGTCTTGCGCGCGAGACCCGTCCTCGCGACAATATGACGCACGCCATGGAGCAATGTGGGCGTCGTTGCAACAAGCGACACGAGCGCTCGAACGGCGTCGTCGAGCCAGGGAAGAAGCACGGGGCAGTTTTTGATGGGAACGACGTGATGAGAACGAGCCGCGTAGAATCCGACTTCACCGCGTCCGGACGCGAGCCGAGGTACGAGACTGACTTTGTTCCGATAGCGCGTACCGTCAATTAATTGTGGAGCGACTGTCGGGACAACTTCTACGTTCGACAGACCGCCCAGGCGCGTGAGAGCGTCTTTGACCATGCGCCGCTTCCACGCCAGCTGGGCGTCGTAACGCAGGTGCAGGGACTGGCAACCACCGCATTGCGGGAACACAGGGCAGACCGACTCCACGCGATCGGGCGATCGCTCGAGAATTTCAATAGCATGCGAGCTGACGTAGTTTTGCTTGACGGCATCAACGGCCACGCGCACTGTTTCACCGGGCAGCGCACCCGTGACAAACGTGACAAGTTCAGCGGCACGCCCAACTCCTTGGCCGTTCGCGAGCAGGTCATCGATATGGATGGGCGTGCGTGCGAGGTCGACGGCCGGCGGTTTAGCCCCGGCGTTGTTCGTCAAGCGTCTTGAGAAGCTGGTCCGCCTCGCCGATGAGCGCCCGTATGCGATCTCTTGTTGGGTTGGCGGGTTCGATTTCTAGGAGCGAACGCACAAGGCGATACGTGCCGTATGCCGACAGCAAGAAGGCGATGGTCCAGAAAAATGGGTACAGGCGTCGGCTAGTCATGTTGATATCCACAAGATCGCGAGGGGCAATGTGTTACTAGATTTAGCCACGAGGGTCTGAGGGTCCCGCCGGATTTTGTGATTTTGGGGCCTGATACCGATCGAGTACGCACAAGCCATGCGCTGACGCTCCAACGATAATGCGCCGGCCGTCGACGTCGACGGCGTACACTGCGAGACCGGGTGCGAGCGATTGGGCGCCTGATACGCGCACGATCGTGCTACGCGGAACTTTCAGTCGATGCACGAGGCGCGCCAGCCACTCGCGCACTAGAGCTTCTCCGCTGCGAAGCCGCTCGCGGTTCCCACTCGCTGACGAAATATCTGCTCGGGAACAAGCCAGCGAAGAACACCTGACTCTTTGCCGCAGGCAATGCGATGCTCGACGCTGCGGTGCGGGAGTTCCGCGAGCATTGCGCTGTCGCTCAGCCGGACAATGTTATGCAACTCTTCCGACGTGCCGAATATTTCTGCCGCGAAGGCAAAGAGCGCTCCCCGAAGGATGACCTCCGCACCCGTATCCATCAGGATGCCCCCGGCGTCAACTGACGCGTCCGCCCCAAGCGCACTCCTCACGAGCGCCGCTTCAGTTTGGCGGCTCAGCGCGAGCACGACCGCACCCTCGCCACGTGCAGTTAAGCTCATGCGCGGCCAGCCTTGCGGCACGCGCGGAGTCACAAGCGTTTCCATTTGAAATGACTCGAAGGCAACCGGCCTTCCAAGCATTTCCTCCAAACGTTCACGCGCACGTTCCAGCGCCACCTCAATGCCGGCCGGACTGTGGGGGGATGTCACCGGGTGCGCTGCGACGGGTGCGGCTGATGGTGATGCAGATACCACCGAAATAGTTTCAGATGTCGCGGGAGCAGCCACACTGATGCCTGCCTGCCAGCCATAGTTGTGCGTCGCTACCGACAGCGTGCCGCCGGCAGCTGCCCTTAAGTCAGTCACCGCCTTTTGATCGTGTTCCGCGGGTGACAGCTCCGGCAGTTGCAGCGCCGCCGCAACGACTCGTGTCATTTCCGTCACCGCGCCGGCCGCGACGCGTGCTACCTTCGAACCGTATCCGACTTTCGGAGCGTTTCCCTCGCCGCCTATCATCGCATCGGCAATCGCGCTTGCCAGCAACGCATCCAGCCGAAACCACACGCGCACGTCACGTCCTTGCGCGACGTATAAAGGACTGTCGTCGGATAGAGCCGGTCCGTCGCCGCTCGTACATCGCACAGGCTTGCCCAAGTAGACCGCAAGGCGCTGCGTGATAAGTGGGCCGAGGCTGCCGTCCGCCG
>DASZFB010000125.1:0-3071 GCA_035940275.1 Candidatus Eremiobacteraceae bacterium
ATCGTTGCGGATTCCAAACAACGCCGGTCGGGTGCGCAATTTGCAGCGAAACGTCTGGCGCGGTCAATTGAGAGACGGGTTCGTGTATCCCCACATAGTTGACGGAGTTTCCCTTGCGCGCGAAGTGGGGTACGATTCGCCACACGTAATCGTGCGTGTGCGATTCTGTCTCAACACCGGGGAGATTTTGACCGGTCGCGCCGACGCGTCCCCAAAAAACGCCATCATCGCGGAAACCCCACTCTTCAATGTACAGATAGTTAGCTGCATAAAGCACGCTCCACAGAACGGCCTCTTCGCCGCGACGTCCGGTTGGCACAACCCCTGATGGCGACATCCAGTCGGTATCGCGATCGCGGTGCTCCAAACACGCGGTGCCGCCATCGAAGAGCGCGCCCTTGAGGCACAGGTTCGACGAAATGACGGCATTCGGGAAGCCGAAACTGGTATCGTAATAGCGCGGATCGCCCGTAGCGTAGGGAACGAAGATCTGCGCGACGCGAGCATCGGCGACGACGTTGAGCGCCTTAAACCCCTTATTGAAGCTCACCGGCCCAAGCACGAGTCCATAACCTGACACGTACGACCAGCACACATTCCATGAAGTCGTCGTGGAAAGGAATCTTACGACCTGGCACTCAGGTGAGATGAGGCTCGTGAGAGCTGAGGGCAGAACGCGAACCTCTTGCGTTTGTGTCGGTGTGCGAGGAAAACGCTGCGCTGCTTCGGCTGCAGGTCCCTCAATCCGGTGGCCGGCGGTCAAATCGACGAGGACGCGCAGGCCTGCCACATAACCACGCGGCGCGTGAAACAGCAGCTCGAGACAGCGATGTGTGGTGCAGGGATCGCGGAGATCTCCGCCGCGCACGGGAAGCGCCTCCACGCGGTATTGGGCCCGCGTGTCCGTGGGGCTGCTGACACGATAAAATGGCAACGTCGAACCGAGTCGAGCCCGCACTGAGGGCAAGTTTCTAATGAGGCTGAAGGCTTCGGTGAGATCGTCCTGGGTGAGCAAAAGATCCACTGGGTCGAGCCGCTGGATGCGCAAGACAGAAGAAGAACCCAAACTAACAAGCGCGCGCAATCCGCTTGACCGGCTGGGCGTCGCCACATCGACAACAAATTGGTCAGGTTGATTTGCTACGGGCTGCGCCCGGATGACATCAAATGAGGGTCCCAATGCTGCCCGCACCGCTCGATCGCGAGAGAGCAACCGCTCGAGGGCAACAGCTCGATCTGCCGCCGTTTGCGTTGCAGCGGTAGCCGGTCCAGCAATGGTGGCGAAGCAGAGAATCGCAAGTGCGATGGCGCTGGCGATTGCGCTGGCGCGAGCGCAATTTTGTGAGCTCATGACCCTGTCCTTTGCCCTGAAGCGAGGATGCGTGGAGCACCCGTCAAGTCGTGCGCTGCGGGTTCGATGCGCGCCGGTTTGACCCTGCGCGGCGTTATCGACCGTAGTGGCTGAGGACCTCGCGCGCGCATGCCAGCACCTTTTCCCGCAGTTCGTGCGGCTCGACAATTTCAACCTTGTCGCCCCACGCAACTAACTGGTGGACGGCGGTCTCTGGGGCGGGAAAGACGACTTTCACAAGGGAGCTATTTGACTTGCGCGCCTCATCGATGACGTGTGCTTCCCAGTACCCTGTGATATCGTCAACGGCCTCGGCCGTAACTCGAAGAAGGACGGCGTAGCCCTGCACGCTCTCTTCGAACTTCACCGTCCACTCGCGCCAAAACGTCACGAGATCGAAACCGTCTGGCCGGACAAAACGGTCATCCGTCTCCTCGATCCCGACGATTCGCTCTGCGCGAAACGTGCGCATCTCGTTACCCGATCGGGCGACGAGGTACCAGATGCCAGCCTTGGCGACAAGGCCAAGCGGCTCGATCACCCGCATGCTCGGCTTTCGATTTCGATCTTTATACCGAAGCCGCACGCGACGGTCTTCCCAAATTGCGACCCGTAACGCCGCGAGGTGCTCGCGCGGTTGGGTCGTCTGCTTCCAGCGTCGGTGGTCGAGATAAATTCGGTCGCGCATAATCTCAATGGCCCGGCGTTGTGCGTCAGGCAAGGCGCCCGCAAGCTTCTCAAGGGCGTGCGGGCGCTTGTCCTCGATTCCGACATCCGCCAACAAACTATCGCCCGCGATAAACAGCGCTCGAATTTCATCTTCATTAAACTGCGTCAGCGCCTTGCGGTAGCCGTCCGCCAAGACGATGCCCCCGAGAACCCCTCGTTCTGCATGCACCGGTACGCCTGCGACGCTCAAAGCGTCGAGGTCGCGATAGATCGTGCGCTGCGAGACCTCTAGCTGTTCCGACAGCTCGCGCGCACACATACGACCTTTTGCTTGCAAGAGCAAGAGCATTGCCAGCAGGCGACCGGACTTCATGGTTCTAGTATCCTACAGAAACATGACACCAGATGTCAACTTTCCATAGCTATAATCCCTAGGTAACTCACTTTTGAAAGGACGGCTTCGCATGCCCACCGCGACCAGTATCAAAGCCACCGGCATCGATATTCACGCCTACCTCGTCAAGGATCCGAAGCGCGCGATCAATTTCTACCGCAGCACGCTTGGGCTCACTCCATCCTGGGAGTCCGAGCAAGGCGCGGAATTTGAGCTCGCCGACGGCTCGACTTTCGGCGTTTGGAAAATGGCCGACGGCAGCTGGCACCCTAGCGCCGGAGTATTTTTTGCGGTGCCAGATATTAAGGAAGCGATCGCGCGCCTGCAGTCGCAGGGAATCAAGTTCGAAAGCGAAGAGCCGTTCGATTCGCCGGTGTGCTTCATGATCGAGGTGCAGGACAGCGAGGGCAATTCATTCATGTTGCACCAGCGAAAAGAGCAGGATTAGAGAAAGCATACGAACGCGGAAAATTGAGAGCCGGTCGCTCAAAGGTGGCCGGCTTTTTGAATTTATTCCTGAGCAGGAATGACCGTTAACGGGCGACTGATTGTCGTGGCCGTCCGGATGGCGGCGCGACGTTTGCAATCGACCTTCCTCGGGCATCGTAACCAAAAAGGCATCCGGCATCGGTTGGGGCAAGTGAGGGTGCCACCGCG
>DASZFB010000126.1:0-5266 GCA_035940275.1 Candidatus Eremiobacteraceae bacterium
ACCGGAAAGCTGGGCGGAAGCCGGAAACCCGCTCGCCCAAATTCCTCGCCAAACGTCGTAAGGTGAGGAACGGTCGTGTGGCAGACTTGACACGAGAGGCCGTAGCGGTGTGCAAAGACTGGAATCGCTTGGGCTTCGGACACCTCCAAAAACAAAAACCCGAGCGCAAGTGCCGCCCTCATCGATATTAGGCATACCTGTTTCGCCATTTAGGCACGCCTAATTACTGGGACCTGCCTTCTAGTCCTTGCTCAGGGAGCGTACGCGACGCGATAGATATAGCCAAGGCTGTCATCGCTGATGTAGAGTGACCCATCAGGCCCGACCGCGAGTCCGACTGGACGTCCGATGTACGAGCCTCCTCGCAGCCAGCCAGTGACAAAATCACTATAGCCGGTTGGAACGCCACCGGAAAATGTCACCTCGACAACCTTGTCGCCCGTGGGCACGCTTCGATTCCACGAACCGTGAAATGCGACGAAGGCATTGCCATGGTACGCAACTGGGAATTGCGAGCCGTTGTAAAAGACGATGCCAAGCGGCGCGGAGTGCGCCTGAAAGTTCAATGCGGCGGGCGTTTGTCCGGAGCAGCTCGCGCCCGAGTACTCCGGATTGGGCAGACGATTTGCGGCAGACGGATTCGGATAGCAGTGCGGCCACCCGAAGTTTTCGTTTGACGAAACAAGGTCGAGCTCATCGGGCGGCAAGTTGTCGGTCACGGCTTGCGTCGGTCCAATGTCATCGCGCTGGTTGATGACCGCCCACAAGCGCCCGCTCGCATCGAATGCAAGACCTGAAGCGTTGCGCAGACCGTGAGCGTAGATCGTGCCGACGCCGTCGCCAACCCCGTAGTGCAGGACCGTGGCAAAACGCGGATCGCTCTCGTCGCAAATGTTGCAATCGGAACCGGACGACACGAACATGCTCCCATCGCCGGCCACAGCGAGCGCGCGCCGGTTGTGGTCGCCGGATTGCGGTATATTAGAAAATAGCGTCGTTGCGACGTTCGATGGATAATCGTATCGCACGACGCCCAACCACGTTGCAACGTAAAGCCTTCCTCCGAAGAACGCGAGGCCGTGCGGAATGGGCAACCCGCTCGAAAAAATAGTAGGTTGAGCGTCCGGGGACGATCCGGACGGGATGACGACGATTTTGCCGCCAGCTGTTTCCGCAACCACGAGGTCGCCGTTTGGCGCAAATACCATGAACCGGGCGCCTGGCGCGTGCTTGGAAACGTACGTGACGTGAAAGCCGCTCGGCGCCGACAGAAACGCGACGGGCGACGGTGACGGTCCAGGCGGCGATGACGGGCCAGGCGACGACCCCGGCGGTGTCGGTCCCGGAGCAACGTTTGAGCTGCCAGAACCAGTGCAACCAACAGCGATGACGGAGAGCGCAATGACCGCCGCAGCCGCGGCCATTCCGAGGCAGCGTACTCCGAACGGTCCTAACCTAGCGCGCATATATGATAAGGTTAGTGTACCCCGTTTGCGCCGCCTTGTCGCACAGGGGGTCAGCGGCGAAATGTGACGCGGTATATGTAGCCCAGTTGGTCGTCGCTGATATAGAGGGCACCATCCGGGCCCACAGCCAGTCCCACCGGCCTGCCGCGGTAGTTTCCGCTGCGATCCATCCAGCCGGTGACGAAGTCCCGGTAGCCGACGGGCTTGCCGTTCTTAAAGGTCACCTCGACGACTTTATCGCCGGTGGGCGTGCTGCGGTTCCACGAACCGTGAAACGCCACAAATGCGTTCCCGCGATGAGCTGCCTGGAATGCGTGCGCTTCGTAAAAGACAATTCCGAGGGGCGCTGAGTGCGCCGCGAAATTCAGCGTCGCAGGAACCGTGTGCGAGCAGTTCGCTTCCGGATATTCTGGATTTGGTAACCTGTTGGCGGCTTTCGGGTTTGGATAGCACTGCGGAAATCCGTAATCACGTCCTGCTGAAATGAGGTCGAGCTCATCGGGCGGCAGGTTATCCGTCACGGCTTGCGTTGGTCCGATATCATCGCGCTGATTGACGGTCGCCCACAATCTGCCCTTGGGGTCGAGTGCGATACCGGATGCGTTTCGCAAGCCACGGGCGTAAATTCTACCCTCAGTGTCACCGCCGCCGTAGCGAAGGATTGTCGCATAGCGCGGGTTGCGTTCAACGCAGACGTTGCAGTACGAACCAGACGTAACGAAAATGCTGCGGTCGCTTGCGATCGCCAATGCTCGCAAGTTGTGGTCGATGCCTTTCGGCATGTTGTTAAAGAGCGTCACAGGTCTTCGTGACGGATAATCGTAGCGCAACACGCCAAACCAGGTCGCGATGAACAGTTTGCCTTCGGAAAATGCAACGCCATGCGGAACGGGTAGCGACACATCAAACTCGTCGGGCAGCGCGTCGGGCGATGATCCAGGATGGATGACCACGACGTTTCCCTGTTCGGTTTCAGAGACGATCAGATCGCCATTCGGCGCAAATGCCATGAAACGAGCGCCAGGCACGTGCTTTGACACGTACGTGACATGAAAGCCCCGCGGTGTTGTTAAGAACGGGACTACGTCGATGTTCGGAGCTGCGCACGCCGCCGTGAGGCCACCGAGCGCGGTCAACGTCGTTGCCAGCGCACAGAACCGCAAGCATTCGCGGAGCGACGTGAGCACGGCGCACCTTTAAGCGCGCAAACGGTTGCCGCCTGTTACGAAAAAGCCACGGCTTTTGGGAGCCGTGGCCTGAGTCGATTTTGTGGTTTCTCTAGTTGTTGGGGCCGCTGAGAATTTTGTTCAGGAATTCCTCGCCTGTGGTTCCGGTGTTCATCACCCGCTGACCGACATTGCTATGTCCTGAGTTGCCCGGTTTTGGCCGGTACTTTTTCAGCATGGTAATCCCGGCGCGCTGGGAAGCTTCGAGCAATTGTTCTTGCGCTTCAGCCCCGCGTGCGGCCAGATAACCCATGGCTAGGCCGAGCACTACGCCCACGACTTGGATGATGGCAAACACGCCGTCGTGCACATTTGGTTGGCGAGAATTAGCGTACACGAACAGGCCGACCACGCCGCCCAGCACCGTGCCGGCGAAAAGGCCCATCGTAATCATGACGCCTGTGCGGAACATCTTGACTTGGCGCTCGAAATCGGATTTCTCAGACCCGTCCTTACCAAATTGGCCCGGGACCTGCGTCTGCAACATGCGTGCTCCTCAAATGAAAATGCTTAGAGTCCTACATCATTAATCGGCGCACGGTGTCCTTGCACCCTCAGGCCGATTCGCGATGTGACGACTCTCACGCCGCCTTACCTGTGGCCGAAGGAACACAGGCCGCCGCGGCTCTAACACGCCTCCATGATACGCAAAGACCGCATGGTAGAGACCGTCATGGACCTCGTTCGGCTAGATAGCCACTCAAAGCAAGAAAAGCCAGTTGCGGACTACCTGGTGCGCGCGCTGGGCGAGCTTGGCGCCTCGGTGCAGGTCGACGACGCCGGCACAGCGGTGCAAGGCAACACGGGCAACGTTGTGGCCCGCTTTGCCGCACGAGGCTCCGGCGCTGCACCACTGCTACTGTCTTCGCACATGGACGTCGTGCCGCCCGGCACATCGGTCAAGCCCTTACGCGAAGCCGACCGCGTTCGGTCCGACGGAACGACAATTCTCGGCGGCGACGACAAGAGCGGCCTCGCAGTCATACTCGAAGTCGTACGCGCCCTCAAAGAGCACGACGTGCAACACGGCCCAATCGAAGTCGCCTTCACGATCTGTGAAGAGGTCGGCTTGCTTGGCGCAAAGCATCTCGATTATGGGGCGATTCAATCCAAAGAGGCGATCGTGCTGGACTCGGCGCGCTCGTCGCAGCTCGTCACCGCTGCACCGTCTGCCGATAGGTTTACGATCACGGTGCACGGCCTTGAGGCCCACGCCGGCATGTGCCCGGAGGATGGCATCTCTGCCGTACGCGTTGCCGCTGAAGCTATTGCCAGTATGCCCGTCGGCCGTGTCGATCGCGAGACGACAACAAACGTCATCATCACGGGTGGGCCAACCGCGGTCAACGTGGTACCGAATTTTTGCGTCGTGCGCGGTGAAGCGCGTTCGCTCCGTGACGAGCGTTTGGACGAAGTGATGCGCTCAATTCGTGCGTCATTCGCGGACGCGGCCTCGCGCGCCACGATCACCTTGGGCGGTGATATTCGACGCGCGTGGATTGAAGAGCAGTGCGAGCGCGAATACCACAGCATGCAGATCCCCGCCGATGCACCTATCGTGCAGCTCGTGATGCGCGCCGCACGCCGGCTCGATGTGACCGTTGAGACGATCACGATCGGTGGCGGCTCGGATGCAAACGTCTACAATCGCCACGGCATTACGAGTGTTAATCTTGGCACGGGAATGCGCGACATACACACGGTCAACGAGTGGATCGATCTCGAGGACTTCTATCGCTCGGCCGAGATCGTGCTGCAATGCGTCAAGGAACGCGCGGCGGCGCAAGGAAGCTAGGCCGTCATGCAACCGGGGACATATCGTATGCGTCCTATTGGCGGCGGCGGCGACACGCCGGCGGTGTACGCGCTCCTCTCCATCATGGGCATTATTTTTTTCATTGATTTCTTTTATGGCGGGAGACTCGATCCGATCCTGGCATGGCCACCGTCGATTCCTTGGTTTGGAACGCTCATGCTCTGGCAGCCGTTGACGTTTCCGTTCGTCCATCTCGGCAACTTCATTTTCCTCCTCACGGACGCAATCGTGCTCTACTTCTTCGGTGGTTCGCTCGAGCGAGCGTGGGGCTCGTGGAAGTTTTTGTTTTTCTTTTTTGCCAGCGGCATCGTGCCTGGGCTCGTTGTGATGGCGCTGTCGCCGTGGCTTCCCGTCTCGCCATACTTTGTCGGCATGGTGGGGAGTTTTATGGCCATGGTCGTCGCGTTCGCCGCGATGAACCCCTATGAGACCGTCCTGCTCATCATTTTCCCCATGCAGGCACGCTGGCTTGGCGTCCTCTCCGTAGCGTTCGAACTCTTTGGGCGATCCGGTAGGTATGGCGGTCCATATCCTGCGCTTGTCGCAATCGCCGTCACCGTAGTTTTTGCGTACTTTTTCACCACGAGCAGGCTCTCGTGGAATTCGCTGCTTCCTCGCGGAGGCCCGACCATGCGCGAGCGCATCGAGCGCTGGCAGCAACGGCGGCGGATGCGCGAGTGGCAGCGGCGCGTCTCGCGCGTCGACCGACCGGAAGATCTGTTTAAGGACAAAAAGTAACGGCGGGTTGAAACGAGGTC
>DASZFB010000127.1:0-4364 GCA_035940275.1 Candidatus Eremiobacteraceae bacterium
GAAGGACGACATCACAGGCGAAGCGATCGCGGCGTTTGTCACTCTCAAAGGCGGCGGTGTCGGATCGGCCGGTGATGCCGACGAGCTGCGCAAGCACGTTGCGTCGAAGATCGGCGGTTTTGCGCGGCCGAAATACATCACGTTCACACCCGAACTCCCAAAAACTCGCTCGGGCAAGATCATGCGCCGGCTGCTGCGCGACGTCATGGAAGAACGCCCTCTCGGCGATACGACGACTCTTGCGGACGCAACCGTTGTAAAGAACTTGGCCGAGGCGGCCAAGTCAAGCAAGGCCGAAGACTAAGCGCCGGCCGCGGTTAAGATAAGATCCGTTCCCAGTCCGACGGCAAATCCGATGAACACTCCCACCGTGGCCAGCGTTTTAAACCCGATCTTTGCACCAACGTTCGTCATTTCGTTTATGACGTAGATGATCGCGCCCGCGGCAAGCGTTAAGAAAAGCACCGAGAGCACGGGCGAGACAAAATGATAACCTGTGACAGTGCCGAGGAAGGTCGGAGCTCCACCGATCAGACCAAGCCGGACAATCGTGCGCAGGTTGGCGCCTCCCGAGCCCGCGAGCGGCGCTGCGATCCCGAAGCCCTCGGTCATGTTGTGCAAACCGAACCCGATGATCAGCAGCATCGCGAGCTGAATTGCGCCGGTCGCGGCTGACTGACCGATTGCAAGTCCTTCGCTAAAGTTGTGGAGCCCGATGCCGGCCGCGATCATCGTTGCCAAACTCATGGGGTTAACGTCTCCGAGCGGTGACTTCTTCATAAATGAGCGGGAAAAGAAAACGAGGCTCAAGAGCCCGACCCCGAATCCGATGAGATAGACGGCCAGTAGCCCCCAAAACTCGATTCGCGGCGCTCCGAGTTGCACTCTATGCAGCGCCTCTCCTATAGGCTCCGTTGCCTGCCGCAAAATGTCGAAGAGCAAGAAGAACAATACGCCGACCGCGATCGCGTTGAAGAGCGCGATGCCTCTTTTCGAAACGCGCTTCAGCGCTGCAAATGGTAATCCAAAGAAAATCGTAAGACCGGCAACCGCCCCAAGGATATAGACTGCTGTCTGGTTCATCGGCGGGCCTCCGGATTGTCCACCTCCGCCGCTCGCCGACATTTTCATCACGTTGCCTGTTGCGGTCAGGCCTGTCTTGTCGGGGGCGTTTTCGTACTGTACGGAAGTCATGAGGCCGCCTGGACCAATAGGACCGTTCATCAGATGGTCGAGCACATGACAGTGCACCATCCACGTTCCCGGCTTTGCATTAGCAACAAAGGCAATGTCGCGCGTCTCGCCTGGCCCGAGCGACAGCGTAACCATCGACTGGCGATTTTGCGGCGCAACGGCCTGTCCGTCAACAGCGACGACCTGGAAGCGATGGCCGTGCAGATGCATCGTGTGAAATTCGGTACCGCTGATGTCGATCTCACGGATGCGCACTCGATCGCCTCTTTTGACAGGGTAGGTCTTTGTGAGCGGGTAGCTCTTGCCGTTAATGCTGAAGTAGTTCTCCGTGTCGGACGCGATGCGCCAGGACGAGATCAGCATCAGGTAATCACGATCGTAGTGCTGCGCCGGCTTTGCGTCGTCGACAACGACAGCACCATATAGCCCGTGATCCAGTTGGTAAAGATCGTTATAGTGCGTGTGATAGATGTATGTGCCCGGGTCGCTCGCAGTAAATTCGTACACGAATGACTGGCCGGGCGGCACGGCTCGTTGGCTCATCCCTGGAACGCCATCCATATCGGCATCGACGGTCAGTCCGTGCCAGTGAATCGTCGTGGGCTCGGGTAGGTTGTTGATCAGCACGACGCGGACGCGATCGCCCTGGCGAACGTGGATCGTCGGACCCGGCACGGTGCCGTTGTACGTCCATGCTTGCTGGGTGATGCCTGGCGCAACTTCCCACGCCTTGACCTCCGCGAATATGAAGAACGTCTTAATCTTCCCGCCCGATGTCGGTGGGAGCTTTGGCAGCAGATCGAAGGTCCGTTGTGCATCGCTCTCTGCGGATGCTCTTAGAGATTCAAAATCAGTCGCGGGAAACAGCGATCCTGCCATCGACGTCGGATCAAACTGCAGTCTCAGCCTGAGGAGATCCCGTTGCGTTACGTGCGGAGTCGCACGTGGCAGAGAATCGGCGCGAGCGAGCGCGGAGGTCGACAGGACGATCAGAGTACTCGCCAGCGCGGCGAGGCTGGCGTACAAAACTTGCTTCATTTAGTATGTCGGGTTCGGACTTGGCCTATCGCCCGCGCTTGGCGAACGATGATATCGCCTGCCAGTTGAGCGCTGATCGTGTGCTCGTGACCGTCCACGTCGATTGTGAGCAATCCGGCCGCGGGCTCGCGATGCTTGATGGTGAGGTGCGCACCCGGGCGTAACTCTATCTCTCCCAAGAACTTCAGCAGCTCGGGGATGTCATGCTTCACTTCGAGCACCACAGCTCGAGTGTCGAGCGGCATATCGATAAGATCCACGGTGCCCTCATGCTGCCACACTGTGCCGTCCGCTCGCGGGATCGGATGTCCATGAGGACACGTTTGGGGTTCATTGAGGAATTTTGAGAGATGCGCTTCTACAGCGGGTGAGATGGCGTGCTCGAGCCGGCATGCTTCGATACCCGCGATCTCCCATGACAGCCCCAGATGGTCAACGAGCAGCCGCTCCGCCAAGCGCTGGCGCCGGAGAGTTACCGCGCCGATGCGTGCGCCTTCCCGCGTCGGTATGACGCCATGACGTCCTTCGTGAATCACATAACCGTCAGCGTCGAGCTTCTTCAACATGGAGGAGACTGATGCAGGCGAGATCGCGAGCTCTTGCGCAATCGCGGATGTCGACACAGGTTCTTCTCCGTCATACAGGCGTACGACGGACTTTAGGTACATCTCAACATTGGGACTGACTTCCGGTTCGTGCGAAATTGACGGCGGAAACTTGAGGGCGGAGTTGTTCATTGATGCCTCGCGCGAGATCGATTTAGGCTCGCCTTATTCGCTATTTAGGCTCGCCATGCTCCTTCGGCTCGGCTCTGCCACATCCTTATGTAGCAAGGCGCCAGCGAGAGGCTATGAATGACTTGGGTCACTTTGCGGGACGATAGCTGGCTTCTGGGTTGCCAAAGCGAAACGTGGGCAATAATTGAAGCGTTGAAGTTGATGCGGAGGTAATCACGCATTCCATGAAGATCAAAACATTCTTAGCGATATCGGTGATCGCGGCACTGCTCATGTCGTTGACGCCGGCACCACAGGTCCTTGCGGACGGTGCAGCGAGCACGCGAAACATTTTACTAGGTGTCGGGGCTGCGGCGGCAACCCTGATCATTATTAACCACAACAAGAAAGTGCACCAGAAGTACGCCGAGGATGCGCAGGCGCAGGCAGCTTTGGCATCGCAGCGTAATGACGCGCAGGCGGCTTACAGAGCCGAAGTCAAAGCGTACGACAATCAGGTCGCTGTGAACACCGAACTGAAAGAGGAAGTTGCTATCAAAGACAAGCAGGTCCAGCAACAGAACGACGCTATCGGCCAACTTCGTCAACAGTTGGCGCAAATGGGCGTGCAGACGCAACAGGTAGCGGCCGCTCCCGCTCCAAAGCCTGTGCAAGTTTCGGCTCACGCACCGCAGATGATCTCGTACGGCTGGGGAACGCTCTAAGCCGCATCAACACGACGCGTTTGGAGCTGGCAGCGCTGCTTTCTCGAAGTTGCGCTGCCGGCGCTACCTAACGCTCAAACGAAAGGGCTACGTTTGACATGAACAAGTTCTTGCGCTCGGCGCTTCTCATGGTTGCTCTTGGGCTGGCAGGCTGCAGCGGCGGCGGCGGCAACGAGCAAAAGGTTGTGGATCAAGTGACCCGTTCAGTTTATAACAACGACATGGCGGGCGTGACTGCCAACTTCGATAGTTCGCTTGCGCCACAAGTTACTCGGGCGAGTGTCGGGGCGCTGTCGGATCAGATGCACCAGTTCGGCACTTATCAAGGATTAACAGAAACCGCGACCGACATACCGGCGCATCGCTACACCTTCGACGCAAAATTTGACAAAGGCGATATGACGGTTCAGGTCCGGTTCGATCCCGACGGCAAATTATTGGCCGCCTATCGCGTCAGCCCCGGCGCTCCTCACTAATGTAGGCTATTCGCGCGCGATCGTCGTCTCTCGGTACGCATCTAGCTCATGAAGCCAGGTGCGTTTTTCTTTGTCGGCGGCGAATGACGTTTGGAAGCTATTGCGCGCGAGCTGCATGATCGCGGTTCGATCAAGACCTTGGCTAAGTGCGCGCTCGTATTCATCGAGAAGCGACGCACCGAAAAATGATGGGTCATCACTGCTCAAGGTCACGG
>DASZFB010000128.1:0-8852 GCA_035940275.1 Candidatus Eremiobacteraceae bacterium
TGCGCTCGCGCAAGCCGGCATCCATCAGCCTCGCCTGCGCGTCGCCACCACGACGATGGGTGAGCGCATCGCGCAATTTGTTGCCGATCCGCTTGTGTCGGGGCTGCTTCTCACCATTGGGTTCTTAGGACTGCTCATCGAGATGCAAACGCTGCATCTCGTCGCCGGCATCATCGGCGTTGCCGCTCTCGCCTTATTCTTCGGCGCGCATATCGTTGCCGGATTTTCAAACTGGGTGGTTCTCGTCATCTTCGCGCTTGGCGTTCTGGCGCTGCTCTTCGAATTACACGTGCTGCCCGGCCACGGTATCTCGGGCCTGGTCGGCGCCTTGCTTATCTTGACGAGCATTGTTTTGGCATTTGGGGTGTTGTATATCGGCCTGATAACGTTGAGCCTGTCGCTCATCGTGTCGATCGCGTTGTTCTTCCTCGCGCTGCGCTGGCTGCCGGAAAGCGCGTTTTTACGCAGGCTTGCTTTTGCCGGTGCGCAGACCGTGTCCGCAGGTTACGTTGCCTCGACACCTATCGTCGGACTTGACGGCGCCGAGGGCGTTGCTCAAACGTACTTGCGCCCCGCCGGCGTGGCGATCATTAATGGCACTCGCTATCAAGTGCAGACTGACGGAGACTTCATTCCGTCGCAAACACGCATCCGCGTCAAGAGAGTTGAAGGCGCGCACATCTTCGTTACCCGGGCTTAAAGGAGCACGTTCGTGGAATTCGGTTCGCTCTTCGTCATCCTTATCGCGTTTGTCCTCATTATCGCGTTCTTCATGTTCCTCTACTACTTTCCGTTTGGTCAGTGGATTCGTGCGCAAGCCGCGGGCGTGCATCTTGGCATCTTCAGCCTCGTGCGGATGCGCCTGATGCGCGTGCCGCCGGGGGAAATTGTCGATGCACTCGTCATGGCGAGCAAAGCCGGGCTGCACGTATCGGTGGACGACATGCAGTCCCAATACCTCGCGGGTGGTCACATCGACATCGTAACCCTCGCGCTTATCGCCGCGCAACGAGCGCAAATCCCGCTGTCATGGCAGGGAGCATGCGCGATCGACCTCGCCGGAAGAAATCCTCAAGAGGCCGTTCAGATGTCCGTCAATCCCAAAGTCATCGAAACGCCAATCTTCCAAGGCGTTGCCAAGGACGGCATTCAGCTGAACGTCAAAGCGCGGGTCACCGTGCGCGCCGCGATCGACCGTTACGTCGGCGGCGCGGGAGAACCGACCGTCATCGCGCGTGTAGGTGAAGGCGTTGTCGCGGCAATCGGCAGCGACGACAGTTATAAGGAAGTGCTCGAGAACCCAGACCACATCAGCAAGACCGTGCTGGCCAAAGGGCTCGATGCGGGCACTGCATTCGAAATCGTTTCGATCGACATCGCTGACGTCGACGTCGGCCGCAACGTCGGCGCCGATCTTCAGACGGCACAAGCTGAAGCGGATCGCCGCGTCGCTCAGGCCAAGGCCGCGGAGCGCCAATATGCAGCCCTCGCGCAGGAGCAAGAAATGAAGGCGCAGACGCAAGCCATGCGCGCAAAGGTGGTCGAAGCGGAAGCGCTCGTGCCGGCTGCAATGGCAGAAGCCTTCCGCAGCGGACATCTGGGCGTCATGGATTATTACCGGCTGCAGAACGTCTTGAGTGACACGGATATGCGCAACGCAATCGCCCAGCAATCTGGCGGCGCACCTCCATCAACCACGCCACCGGCAAATCCGCCCACTGCCTCGTAACCGCTGATGCAACTGGGCATGATGCCGGTGATGCGGGCCGCTCTGGATCCGATCGCGTTCTTCGTGATCGCGATCATCGTCTTCAACATCATCGCAACGATTGCGAAATCGTTGAAGAAAGCTGTTGGCAGCGCCGCAAGTGCAGCAGAGACGAGTGCAAAGCAACGACTTAGTCAGGCGCTTCAAACGGCGTCTTCACCGGACCAGATTTCCGCCGCGCGAGCAGCACGCGCAGCAGAGCTGGCCAAGCTGCGCAGCGCTTTGCTTGCATCAGCGGGCGTGTCGAACGTGGATGCACCCGGACCTCAGTCGCCGCTGTACATGGCGGTGTCGCAACCGCCGCCCGCAGCAACGCCCGCAACCGTGACCTCAGCCTTGCTGACTGCTGCGGCCGCGCGACTATCCGGATCGCGGGTAGTCGCACCAGCTGCACCGAGCGCGCCGCCTGCCGCAACCCCCGCGGGCTGGTCGCTGGAAAGCGCGGGCACCCTTATGACCCTGGAGTCGTCAGTGACCGCCTTCGACCGCCTGGGGGCACTTGGCAGCGCACTTGCGACAGCCCAGAACGCAGCTTTGGGGGCGCCACGAGCCCCAGGCAACAGTCTTGCCGTTTTGGATCTGCCGAACGTCGGAGCGAACCTTTTTGTCGCAGCGGCGATCGTGGGGCCATGCGCAGCATTCCGCTCACTCGGCCATACGCCCGGCGGCTGGTGAGCGATCCCAGCGGACCTCGCGTTTTTGTGCGTGTACCTCGAGAGCACGGCCATGGGCGAACTGCCCGTGCCCGCCTTCCAAGCGCGGCGCAATTGCGCAATGTCGTCCTTCGCACTTTGGCGGAAGCTGCACCACAGGTTGCTGGCGACGTGACCGTGGTCGTCACGAACGATGCGTCAATTCGCGCGCTCAACCGGCGTTTTCGCAACAAGGATGCGCCAACCGACGTGCTGGCGTTTCCCATTGGCGACGGTCTGCGCCGCGAGGAGCCCTTCGGCGACGTGGTCATCTCTGTTGACACAGCCAAACGGCAGGCGCGCGACTACGGCGCTACGCTCATGCACGAGATGAACCGGCTCCTCATCCACGGCACGTTGCATCTGTGCGGTTACGATCATCACGAACGCGCTCAGGCGGCGCGCATGCACGGCCTGACACGCCGCTTGCTGCGCAAAATGTCGGACAGCACCGCAGCGCATGCATAATCGCTCGCTGTTTCACGCTTTTGCTAACGCCGCAGACGGCGTCTTTCATGCGTTCCTCGAACAGCCCAATTTCCGCATTCAGCTGGGCATTGCGGTGATTGCGATTCTTGCCGCCGTCGTCTTGCGCTTCGATTCGATCCAATGGGTGACGTTGATACTGACCATCGGCTTCGTTCTCGCAGCTGAGCTGTTCAATACTTGCTTGGAGCATGTCGTCGATCTGATCATGCCGGAATCGCACCCACTCGCGCGCTCGGCAAAACACGCGGGGGCTGCGGCGGTGCTCGCAGCCAGCATCGCTGCGGCGGTGGTCGGTGTTTTCCTGTACGGCCAAGCGCTAGCTACTTGGCTACGCCTGCGCGGGTAACGAAGGTGGAAAAACACCAGTTGGGCGCGAAACACGTATGTGCGTGACAACGCAAGCATGCCACTCCATCTAACCTTCGCGCTCGCGGGCATCGTCTGCCTGATTGCGCTGGCCGCGTTCTTCGCCGCCTCGGAAGCGTCGCTGCTGGCGCTCAGTCGCTTACGCACTCTCCAGCGTAACGGCAACGGAAATGGGAACGGCAAGACCACAAAGCTCGTCACGCTGCTCAACGAACGAAGCCACTACCTCACGACTATCCTCGTCGGCAACACCGTCGTGCTGCTCGCCGCCCAGTCGCTTGCCACCTGGGCCGCGATCGAGTACGTTCCTTTTCGGCCGATCCTCACAGCGACCGTCGTCATGAGCATCGTGCTCCTGATTTTTGCCGAGATTGTGCCGAAAATGGTCGTCGTGCAGGACGCAGCCAAGTGGGCGCAACGGTTCTCAGGCTTGCTCCAGCTCCTGTACGTCCTGCTTCGTCCCATCACGTGGACTATCGTCGGCGTCACCTCCTGGATCATCCGGCGTTTCGGCGGCGATCCGAGCGCACTCGGGCCATACGTCACGGAAGACGATATTCGCGCACTCGTCAACGTCGGTGAGGAACACGGTGCGCTCGAAGAAGAAGAAAAGGAGATGATCCACTCCATCTTCGAGCTGGGCGACACTGTCGTTCGCGAGGTCATGACACCACGAACGGACATGGTTTGCGCCGACGCGAGCGAGCCGGTGCGCCATGGCGTCGAGATCGTCATCCGCGAGAGCTACTCCAAGCTGCCCGTCTTTGAAGAGAATATCGATCACATCATCGGTGTCGTCCATGACCGCGAATTGCTCGGCGCTGTCTCGCGGGGAGAGCTCGATACGCCGCTGCGCAATTTCATGCGCCCCATCAAGGCGATCCCCGAAAACAAGAAAGTTGACGAACTGCTCCGCGAAATGCAGGCGGAAAAAGTTTCCGTTGCGATCGTTGTTGACGAATATGGCGGGACAGCCGGGCTCGTGACCATGGAAGACCTGCTCGAAGAGATTGTCGGCGAAATCATGGACGAGTACGATGCCCAAGAGCACGACCGGCCTCCTGAGATCACCCAAGCCGGCGACGGCGAGTACATTGTGGACGCTCGTATGAACATTGACGACGTCAATGAGCGCCTAGGTTTGCATTTGCCGACCGAGGACTTCGAAAGCATCGGCGGATACACGTTCGGGCTGTTCGGTCGTGTCCCGTTGCCAGGCGAGCATGTAGTTATCGACGGCGGGGTAACATTAGTTGTGGAAAAGACCGCCGGGAGAAGGTTGCTCTCCGTACGCATCAAGAATCCGCCAGGGCCGGACCACACGGATGAGGGCGTTGCGGCGGAAGAGCCGGTGCAACATTAGCCAACGTCACGAGGCTACTTTGCGCAGCGACATTACGGAGGTGTGCAGTGCCCAGACTGGATGACATTCAAATCGAGTCACTAGTCAGCAAAGCGTGGGAGGCGCGACTCAACGCGTACGCACCTTACTCGCAATTCCATGTCGGTGCGGCACTGCTCGCGGCAGACGGCCGAGTCTTCACAGGAGCAAACGTCGAGAACGCATCGCTTGGCCTCTCAATGTGCGCAGAGCGCGTCGCATTGGGTGCGGCCGCGGCCGCGGGGGCACGCAGCATAAAAGCAATCGCAGTTGCCGGAGTCGACGACGAAGGTGTCGTGCCGTGCGGTGCTTGCCGCCAAGTATTGAGCGAATTCTCACCCAAGATGCTTATCATCCGCTGCCGGCCGGACGGGGCACACAGCGTGACCTCGCTCGGCGAACTCCTGTCGTCGCCCTTTACGGGTGAAAGCGTCGAAAAGGGGAAAAACCCGGGGCGCGAACCGGTCGGCGCAGCCTAAAAAGGCACTTTAGTCGAATCAACCCTTTGTGAAATCCTACTCCGTCGAGGCCGTCGTGCTTCGCATGCGCGCTTTGGGCGAAGCCGACCGCATTGTCACCTTTTTTTCACGCGAGCGCGGCAAGCAAAGTGCGGTCGCTCGTGGGGCGCGCAAAATACAAAGCAAGTTTGGTGCACGGTTGGATTTTTTCAGCCGCGTCACGCTCATGCTGCATGTCGGCAAGTCGCTTGACGTCATCACGGCCGTGCAGACGGTGAAGTCGATTTGGGAAGAGCTCGTAGACCCCGATAGATTCGCGGCTGCATCGTACGTTGCCGAAAGCATCGATACGTTGTGCGAACCCGACCTGGCCGTTCCGGAATTGTATGACGCCTTGTGCGAATTTCAGATTGCTCTTGCTCGACGCGTTGATCGTGATGCGTTACTGGCAGCTATGGATCTGCGGCTCTTGAGCGCCCTAGGCTTTGCCCCGGAGTTCGAGTCATGTGCGCGCTGCGGCGCCGCGCTCGGGCGACGGCCGCTCAAAGGTGGCCGAGCGCATCTTTCACCACAAGCGTGCGGGCTGCTGTGCGACAAGTGCGCGCGAGAGCTCCGCGCTGATCCGAAAGCAGCAGCTGCAGCCGGCGGACTTTTTAGTGTGAGCGCGCTTGAGTTCGCTCGGCTGCGTGCGCTTCGGGAAACTCCGCTCGAGGCGATCGAACCCCAAGGCAAGCACGGGCAATTGCATCGCGTGACGCAAGCGTTTGTCGAGTATCAGATGGGGCGCCGGTCGAGGGCGCTTGCCGTTGCGGGCCCGCAGGCGAAGCTTGCGCGTTCCATGTCGCGCAAAGGATGACGAGTCAGGCGACGTTGGGCATCGACGTAGGCTCGGTGCGCATTGGCGTTGCCATTTGTGAGGCGCCCGACTTGCCCTCGGTGCCGCTGACGACGATCATACACACAAACCGTAAGGCCGACATCGAGGCTATTCTCAAACTCGCGCTCGAACGCAACGCAACGCGCATTGTGGTCGGCAACCCGATTCGCATGGATGGAACAATAGGACCGGCGGCAGAGAAGGTCGGCACGTTCGTCCGTGACCTGCGCGCGGGCTTCGCTGGTGAAGTGATAGAGCAAGACGAGCGTTTCACAACTGCGGCTGCGGCCAGGCGACTGCGCGATCTTCCCATCTCCGGCTCCAAGCGCCGCCGTCGAGTTGACGAGCTGGCGGCGGTTGAGATCCTTGACGCGTTCTTCGCGAGAGGCCCCCGCTAATGCGCAGCGCCCTTCGCCGTGTTCTGAGCCTTACGCTCGTCATCATAGCGTTGATCGTGGGCTTCGTAGCGTGGTCCGTGTACGGTGATCGCCGCTTCCCGGAGGCTCAAACAAGCGTGGACATTGCGCCGGGCACAAGTGTGGAAGACATCGTCGAACAGCTTAAGACGGCGAGCGTCGTTTCATCACCGCGACTGTTGCTGTGGTATCTTCGTGCGAATCGCATGACGTCGGCGATCCAAGCGGCCGAATACGACTTCACCCCGCATGAGACCATTGTGGAAGTTGCAACGACGCTGAAGAACGGAGGTCATCCGTCAGCTGCCTGGATCACGGTACCGGAAGGCTTTACCGCCGCGCAGATCGCCGACCGGCTCGCGCGCCATGGGCTCGTCCAAGTGCAGTATTTTCTTTTCGCAGTGCATGATGGAAGTTTATCGCTCGACGGCGCGCGTACCCGAGGGTTAGAAGGCTATCTGTTTCCGGACACGTACCTCGTGCCACGCCACGCAAGCGCTGTGTCGGTGGCGGGACTCATGACCAAACAGTTCGTGCGCGAACTTCCGCTACACCACGCAGCTCTCGCCCACCGGCTCGGCTTCAGCGTGCCGCAAATCGTAACGATCGCCTCGATGGTGGAACGCGAAGCGAAGGTTGACGCTGAACGCGCGCTCATCGCCGGCGTGATTTACAATCGATTGCATCGCGGAATGCCGCTTGAGATCGATGCGACCATCGAGTACGCGTTGCCACACCACAAGACGCAGCTCTCGTATGGCGACCTTGCGCTCAATAGCCCTTATAACACGTATACACACACAGGGCTCCCGCCGACGCCAATAGCCAATCCCGGGCGGAAATCTTTGCTTGCCGCCTTCCACCCTGCTACGGTAGACTATCTCTACTACGTGTATCGCGGGCACGGACGGCACCAGTTTTCCCGCACGCTAGAAGAACAGCAAGCGGCCGAACGCAAGTACCTGCACTAGTCGCGACTGGCGTACGCGAGAAGAGAGGCGACCATGGAGGACGAACATACGTACCGCGCACATAATGGCCGCCCTGCGAGCCCAGAGCGAGTCGAAATCGCTGACACGATCGTCGTCGAGACCAGGTCGCAAGATGCAAGCTCAGGAGCAAAGGACGAGCAAGAATTCGAAGTCGTCGCAATCGTTGAGGATTCCGATTCAACACTGCGCTACGCGGTGTGCTATTGCGAATCTGAAGATGAGTTTATCGTTACCGACGATGCCGGCACGCTCCTGAAAGACGAGGCATTGGCGCAAGAGATCCTAGAAGATTTCTTGGAGCAAGCGGCCGGGTCGACAGAGGAGGATACCTAGATAGCCGTCGAGGCGAGTATCGTGCCCACGCGCACTCGCGCAACGTCACCGGTCGTGCTGTTTCTCTCCGCAAGCGTCGGTGAGGGTCACACCGCGGCCGCGCAAGCCGTTTCTTCCGCGTTAATTGAACGCATGCCGGGCGCAGCGTGCGAAGTCGTTGACTCCTACCGATATGCCTCGAACGTCTTCCATCGCGTTGCAAGCAACGGCTACATCGGTATCGTCAAGCTGCTGCCGCAGCTGTATAAGTTCGCCTACGATCAAGCCGAACGCGCGACAAAGATTTCCGCGTTCAAGACGTGGCTCCATCGCTACACCGCGTTGAACCTGCGACAATTTGTTACCGAATTGCAGCCAGACGTCGTCGTATGCTCGCACGCGTTTCCATGTGGCGTGATGGCGGAGTACAAGCGCGAATTCGCAGACGCGCCGCCGGTTGTCGGCATCGTGACGGATTTTGTCGTACATCCATTTTGGATCCACCGCAACATCGACCGCTACGCTGTTGCAACCGCAGCTATGCGTCAAACGCTCGTCGCGCGAGGCGTTGCGCCCAACCGCATCGTGGTCACGGGAATCCCTATCGATTGCCGGTTCGCACATGCAACCAGCAAGCGCCGTGCCCGCCTTGAGATTGGCGTGGCCCCAGATGTCACGACGCTCTTGCTCATGGGTGGCGGGCTCGGCATCGGCCCGCTTGAGAAGGCGCTTGTCTCGATCGACCGCCTGAAGCATCACGTACAAACGGTCGTGGTCGTCGGCAAGAACAAAAGTCTCGAGAAGCGTCTGAGAGACGTCGCGAAGACGTTACACCATCGAGTGAAGGTTGCAGGCTTCGTCGAGAACGTCTACCAGTACATGCGTGCTGCTGATATCCTTGTGAGCAAACCCGGTGGTCTCACAAGCTCGGAGGCGCTCGTGACCGAGCTGCCGATCATCATGTTGAAGCCGTTACCCGGTCAGGAAGAGCGCAACACCCGCTATTTGGAAGAGCGCGGCGTCGGCATTCGTGTCGATCGCTCGCGCGAGTTGACCGCGGCACTAGAGAAGTTGCTTGCATCGCCAGGGGCGCTCGAAAAA
>DASZFB010000129.1:0-4954 GCA_035940275.1 Candidatus Eremiobacteraceae bacterium
TGCGGACGCTACTACGCGATGGATCGCGACAAGCGCTGGGAGCGAACCAAGATTGCGTACGACGCACTCGTCGAGGGCATGGCGGAAATGGCACCGTCCGTACAAGCGGCGGTGGATGCTGCCTATGCACGCGGAGAAACCGATGAGTTCGTCTCGCCGACGATCATCGGGACTGCCAAGCCGATTGTCCAAGACGGCGACGCCTGTTTCTTTTTCAACTTTCGGCCCGATCGTGCACGCCAGCTCACTCGCGCGTTCTGCGAAGAAGGCTTCTCCGAGTTCCCTGTTAAGCGTTTCAAGGATTTCATCTTTGCGTCCATGACGCTGTACGACGCGACTTTCACGAACCCGGTCATGTTCGGCAAGATTCTCGAACAGTGGACCCTCGGCGAGGTCGTCGAGCTCGCCTCGCTCTCACAGTTACGTTTGGCTGAGACCGAGAAATACGCGCACGTTACGTATTTCTTCTCGGGTGGGCGCGAAGAGCCGTTCGATGGTGAAGACCGCATCCTCGTGCCGTCGGCACGCGATGTCGGCACTTACGATCATTTGCCCCAAATGCGCGCCAGGGAGATCACTGATAAAGCGGTCGAGGCGATCTGTTCCAAACGCTACGCGCTCATCGTCATGAATTACGCTAACCCGGATATGGTCGGCCACACGGGTAAATGGGATGCTATTATCGTTGCGTTGGAGGTCGTCGATGAATGCCTCGGCCGGCTGGAAAGAGCCGCACTGGAGGCCGGGTCGATTCTGCTGATCACAGCCGATCACGGCAATGCCGAGGAGAAGGTCGATCTCGCCACCGGCACGGAGCTGACTGCGCACACCTGCAACCCGGTGCCCTTCATTGCCGTCACGTCCGGCATGAGTGTGAGCCAGCTTAGAGACGGCGGCAAGCTTGCCGACGTGGCACCAACGATCTGCCAGCTCATGGCACTGCCGCAACCGGCTGTCATGACCGGCCGAACCCTCGTTGCATCCGTCGCAAATGTTTCCAAGGGAGAGGTGCCGAGCGGGTCTAAGACGCCGTAAGCACTTTTGTCAACCGCGGAGGTCAGATGATGCGAAGGTATGTCATTGCGGGGTTGTCGTTCGTCGTTTTGGCTGCGCTGACGCAGATTGCGTCGGCGGATTCAAATGGTCAGTCGGTCAGTAGCAACAATTGGGCGACGACCGAGCTTGCGTCCAAGTGCGTCGTTGATGCGACGTCAGCCCTCACGACTGCGGGCTTTCGCCACGTCACGTCAGGCAAAACTCATAAAGATGGAAGCGTCGTCCTCTTCGCGGATCATAACTCCTATCAGGCGACGGTCTTTTGCATGAACAAATACATCGCGTTCGAAGTGACCGGTCCCGAAGACGCTCCGGCAACGACGCTACGCGATGCGTTTGTCAAAGCGTGGGACAACGAGTAGCAAATACTACTTCGCCGTACCACCAAAAAATAGAACGAATACCTTTCCGTCGGTGTTTTGAAACACGCCCATGTCGATGACGCCATGATCGATGGTCATGTGCGTATTCCGAAAGCCGCCGCACTTGGAACCGCCCATCATGCCGCCGCCGCTGTCGGCGTTTCTGTCAGTTGGGGTTGCCCACACCGCGACAAGCTGATCCTTGAGGTAGCGCATAAAGGTCATCACATAGGAGTTGCAGTGACCCGATGAGCCTGTCAGTACCTTAATGACATCTCCGCTCGCCTCAGTGATCGTCGCGCACACTTCGCCCGCGTCGCATTCCTTTGTCGCGGTTGCGACGTCGCCGTTGGAATAGGTCACTGGTCCCGAAGATCCGTCAGCAAAAGCGATGTGCGCGCTACATAGCGTCAGTAACATCGCAGCCGTCAGAGATACGGCTACAAGCACCGGTCGTCGCATGATCGTACCCTCCCGAACGTAGAGAAAAGTACACCGCGATTCTGCGGCTGCTGAGCGCCGCCTTCTCAACCCCGCATACGTTCATACTTTGGCAATAATTAGGTAGCGGAGCGGTCAAATGTCGCGCCTACTCTGAGCCTCCACGTAGCTCGCGGAGGCTTCTTTCATGAGTGAATCCGATGCGCTCGCATCAGCCGCCACGGGCATGCGCGTGCAAGCAGCAACGCTCGACGTCATCGCATACAATCTTGCCAACTCGGCGACGGCCGGCTTCAGACCTCGGCACGCGGCCTTTACGCTCTCTAATGAAGAGGCGCGATCTCTTTTCAACACGAGCTCCGCGCAGGGACCGCTCCGTCGAACCGAAGTGCCAACAGATCTCGCTCTGAGCGGGCAAGGCTACTTTGCCGTAGCGACCGCCGACGGCGTGCGCTACACGCGGGATGGCCGCTTTTGCGTCGACCCACATGGCCACCTGAGCGACGCGCAAGGCAATCCGGTGCTCGGAGCGCTCGGGCCCGCACGCTTTCCAAATCGAGCTCGCATCGACGATCAGGGACGTATATTCGCCGGGGGAAAACTGGTCGATCGCCTGCGCATCGTTACATTCGAAAAGCCATGCAGCGACGGCCAAGACGGCTTGTTTGTTGCGCCGCCGGGCTGCGTGCCACAACGCGCGCAGGCACATGTGCAGGCCGGCTATCTTGAGGATTCCAGCGTTGACGCAGTTGCCGAGATGGCAGCGTTGATTGCTGCGGAGCGCGCCTACGAAGCCAATGAAAAGTCTGCCGCGCGCACCGATGAATCGCTGCGACGATTGGTTACCGACGTGCCGGTCATCCGCTGATGAACCGGACATTGTGCGTGGCCGCCGCCGGCATGGCCACCCAGCAGGCTGTCCTCGACAGCATCGCCGCCAATCTCGCCAATGTCGACGTGCCTGGATATCGCGTAAGCCGAACAGATTTCGCCGCGCTGATTGGTCCCGATGCTCGCGTCCTTGCGCCTGAACTCAGGCTCGCACACAGGTTGTTCACGCAGGGCCGCCTCGATCTCACGAACGATCCGCATGATCTCGCAATCGACGGCGCTGGATTCTTCATTGTTGTGACTCCGTCGGGCGGGCGCGCCTACACGCGTGCCGGCAACTTCTCCGCAGATGCAACGGGGAGGTTGCGACTCCCGGGCGGCGCAGCGCTCGAAGGAGTGCGCCTTCCGGCGGGGACCGCGACCTTCACCGTCGACGAACGTGGAAAAGTTCTTGCTCAAGTTGCCGGACGCAGTGGCGACGTAGGTGCAGGCCGCATACCGCTTGCGAATTTCGCGAATCCATCCGGACTTGAACTGCGACCCGACGGCTTCTTCTATCAGACTGCTGCCGCGGGTCGTCTGCAATCGTTTTCGGCGGGAGCTCCGCTGGCAAAGATCAAGCAGCGTTATCTCGAGCGAGCCAACGTGACCGTGGTAGCCGCCATGATGGCGGTCCTTGCTGCTCAGCGTGCGTACGAGGCCAACGCAAAGGTCGTGCAGGCCGCCGACGAGATGCTGCGGCTCGCCAACAACCTCGAGCGCACATAGATGTTGCCGGCGGAGGTCACGCAGGACCGGTCGCAACTCTACGAGTTGTGCGGGCAATTCGAGCAGGTGCTTGTTGCATCGCTGCTGCCGCAGTCTACTTTCTCTACGCAGAGCACAGACGCGGGTGACAACCAGTCTGCCTCTATGCCCGAATCCGGGCAAAGCGCGGCGATCTTTACACAAGCGCTTGCCGCAGCCATCGAGCGCGCTGGAGGGCTGGGGTTGGGCCGCGAGATGTTCCGCGTTCTGGCGCAGGGGACCCGATGATTCCACGCACCGAAAGCGATTTGGAGGAAACCGCGCGCATGTTCGCGCTGACGCGATCGCAGCACGGTCGAGAGCGACTCTGCGAGCTCGCACTGCCAATGGTGCGCCGGGTTGCCGCGAGCGTCTTGCGCCGGCTTCCCTCCCACTTCACCGATGACGATCTCATCGGCGACGGTTGCGTCGGCCTTTTGCGCGCGATCGATCGTTTCGATCCACAACACGGCATGAGTTTCGAGAGTTGGGCCGTGCGCATCGTGCGCGGCGCGATGCTCAATGGTCTGCGCCGAATGGATACGGTGCCCGAACGGGTGCGGCGAGATGCACGACATCTCGATCGTGCGCGGTGGCGAGTCGCCCAAGCCGACGGTAGCGCACCGACCGACGCGGTCGCTGCGGTTGAAGCCGGCCTGAGCCGCAAGAAGCTCAGCGCAGTCTTGCTTGCACTGCGCCGAGCGGTTCCCTTATCTCTTGATGCGCCTATCGCGCAATCGCCCGACCACGTGGTCACCCTGCGCGACAAGATCCAGGCCGACACGTTAGACCCCTCGCACACTGTGTCGCTGCACTCGGTACGTACCGCTGTGGCGCAGGCTGTAACGAAGCTCTCGCCGCGCGAGCGCGTCATCATCGCCACGTTCTATACAGGCCAGACCACGTTTCGCGCCATCGGAGGGCGCCTTGGGATCAGCAAGCAGCGTGTCTCGCAAATTCACGGCCACGCGCTCGCGAATCTGCGCAATATTCTCGCCGGCCAATTACTCGACGCATGACCACCCCGGCGCCCGGACTGCCCGAAGTACCCGCGCTCGAGCCGGCGCCGCCCACCTCATCTCCTACTGCATCGGTCCATGCGTCGTTCGGTGTGATCGTCGGCGGCACACCGAGCGGCGACGTCATTCTCCTGAGCCATCGTGCCCTCGCGATCGTCCGTGCCGGTCAAATGTTACGCGCGTTTGTGATCGTCGGATTGGAAACGCTTCGCCGGACAGTCGCACTTAGCGCGGGCCGAACGTTGCGCTTGCAACACGGGATATACCAGGTGGTGTAACGGAGGGCTAGAGCTTTGCCACGGCGTTCTTGAAGCCGGGATGTAAGTCGTCGATGAGCTCGAGTTGCCGCGACAGGAAGTTGCGCAAGTCGTGCTTGGCGGCTGCGGTTTTGTCGGCGACGCGCTGCAGTTCTGCCTTGGCCTCGGAAATCTGCTGTTTGACGCTCTTGAGCTCGTCTTC
>DASZFB010000130.1:0-6068 GCA_035940275.1 Candidatus Eremiobacteraceae bacterium
GGACAACGAGCAAGCGATCGACGCGATCTATGCCGCGAAAGGTCGCAGCACAACCAAGCCGCTCGCGTTGCACGTTGCAAACCCGCAGCAAGCAGCACCGTTTGTTGCAGAACTCACGCAGTGCGCGCGTTTGGCAATGCAGCGACTGTGGCCAGGTCCGGTTGCAATCGTCGTGCTCCGCCACGCCGATCGTTACGCCCACGCTGCATGCGGTCTCTCCACGATCTCGTTGCGTTGCCCCGACCACGATCTCTGTCGCGCGCTTCTGCTCGAAGCCGGCCCGCTTGCAGCAACCTCGGCGAACGTGTCTGGAAACTCTCCATTTACAGGCGAATCAGAAAACCTCGACGCATTGCCGCAAGCAACACTCGCCGTGCTCGCGGGACCGACACCACTGCGCCAGGAGAGCAGCATTGTCGACTGCACCTCAGATATGCCGTCCATCATACGCGTCGGTGCGGTGCCTGCTGCCGTGATCATGGAGCAGTTGGGAACTCCAGGTCGTGTGCAGTGAGTTGATAGAGTAGGATGAAGAAGGACAGCAACTCACGAGCGCTCGCGTGGTTGGCCGCGGCAGCAGCAGTATGCGCCACGGGCATGAGTATGACAACTCCCGCGCACGCCGATGCGCGCATCGGCAAGTTCACCGTGACGTTTGCCGAGGGCGTTTTCCGCCGCAACGGCGACTTTGTCATTCCTGGCGCAGTCAAAGGCGTGTCACCCGACGGTGATTTCGTTGCGGACCGAGCCTTCGGCAACTATCAGCGTCAAGATGTCACGCTCGTCGGCCATGTCCTCATGCATCAACGAGTTGGCAAAGGCGCTCAAGGGGTGTCGGCTCAACCGCTGACCTTAACTGCAAATCAACTTCGCGTTTCCGGCAAACCGAGTACGTATACCGCGACCGGCTCGGTGGTGGTCGTGCAAGCAAATCGCAAACTGCACAGCGACTACCTTCAGCTCAACGACGCAACGCACCAAGGACTGCTTCGGGGCAACGTCACTGCGCAAGAGGACGATCGGGTCGTCAAAAGCGAGGAGATCCACTACAACACGCTCAGCGGCGACACAAACGTGCCGGGCGAGCTTACGGGATTTTCTTCCGATACCGACTTTCGAGCGGATCGCGGATTCGGCAATCAAAGGGCCGGCACGTTCACCATGATCGGCAATGTCGTGGTACACCGGTTCGGCAACTACGGCAAGCCGAACAACTCGGCCGAGCCTTTGACCTTGTGGTGTGACAAGCTCGACATCGTGCGCCGGCCCCAAACCACGTATACCGCCACCGGTCACGTGAAAATCGCGCAAGGCGACAGAACGCTCGTGGCGCCCGTGCTCGTGCTCAACGACACCACCCACACCGCGACCTTGACCGGCGGCGTGCACGGCGAGGAGCTGCCGGATCGCACGTTCGACGCAGCCGAAGTCATTTACAATACGCAGACGGAAGATTTCAAAGCGCTCGGTGGCGTGAAGGCGACGTTCCCATTCCGCCGAGCCTCATCGGCTGCAACCCCGGCACCCTCTCCGCGCGGCTCAACACCTCCGCGTGCAACTTCCGGTGCGTCTGCAACGCCGACGCCAAATCAAACAGCAGTTCCATCGCCGAGCTTTACGCCGCTTCCGGTGCCGACGCACTCGTAGGAATTATCACAAATATACGCGCGCGTTGAATTCGCGGCGTTGTGTGGTGTGACGCAGGTCACGCGAAGACTCGCATGGATGAGGGTCATATGCTTGCGCACCGATGAAGAAGAAAGGTGGCGTGCACGCGGATACACCGCGCGACTATGACATTCACGTCTAGAGGAGCTTTCGTTGCTCGATTTCATTGATAGGAAATTTACCGACGTCCTTATCGAGAAGGGCAGCCTAACGCAAGAGCAGCTCGATCGAGCGCTCCAGCTTGCGGAAACAAAACGCGAACCGCTGGAAAAAATCCTCGTCGAAATGAAGGTTGCGCCCAAAGACGAGGTCATGTGGGCACGCGCCGAAGAGCTCGGAAAGATTTATGTCGATCTGGCCAACCGCAAGATCGATCCTGATACCGCCACCATCATACCTGAACCGGCCGCGCGCCGGCACCATCTCATCTGCATCGGCAAGGTCGACAACAAGATCACGCTCGCGATGGCAGACCCGACTGACATTTTGGCGCTGGACGACGTCCGCATTCGTACCGGCATGGTCCCCGAGCCTGTCCTTTCATTCTATGACGATATCGAGCGCGCGCTCGACGCGGCGTACAGCAGCGGCGACAACAAGTGGCAAGAGATCGTCATGGAGACCGGCGAGCAAGTCGACGTTCTCAAGGATCAAGAAGAGCTCCCAGACGAGGTTGCGGTCGACGCGCCAATCGTTCGGCTGGCCGACCTGATCGTAACGCAAGCGATTGCGCAGAAGGCGTCAGACATTCACATCGAGCCTTTTGAGAAACAACTCATCGTGCGCTACCGCATCGACGGTTTGCTGCGCGAAGTGATGAGCCCACCGAAAGCCTTACAGCTTGCACTCAGCTCGCGCTTCAAGATCATGGCGAACTTGAACATCGCTGAGAAGCGCATACCGCAGGACGGCCGAATTCAAGTCACCATCAAACGCGATCGCTACGACCTGCGTGTTTCGGTGCTGCCCACCTTGTGGGGTGAGTCCATCGTCATGCGTATCTTGGATCGCAAAAACGTCATGGTCGAGCTCGATCAGCTCGGGTTCAATCCCGACCTCCTTGAGAAGTGGAAGAAGCTCATCGTTTTGCCGAACGGCGTTATCTTGGTGACCGGTCCTACGGGCTCGGGTAAATCGACGACTCTGTACGCAACGCTCAATGCGATCAATGCGCCGAACACGAAGATCGTCACGATCGAAGACCCGGTCGAGTACAATATCATAGGCATCAATCAGGTGCAGGTGTATCCAAAGGTCGGCCTGACGTTTGCCACCGGCTTGCGCGCGTTCTTGCGTCAAGACCCCGACGTCATGATGGTCGGTGAAATTCGAGATCACGAGACCGCGCTTATTGCCGTGCAGTCGGCGTTGACCGGTCACCTCGTGCTGTAGACGCTTCACACGAACGACTCTGTCTCCGCGGTCACCCGGCTCATCGACATGGGCGTCGAACCGTTTTTGCTTGCGTCATCCGTGCAGGGTGTCATGGCGCAGCGGCTCGTCCGCACCGTGTGCAAAGGCTGCCGGCGCAGCGTTAAGGCCGTCAAGGCGATTCACGCCAAGTTTGAAGAATATCAAATCCCGATTTCATCGCTGCAACTGGCACGCGGTGAAGGCTGCGACCAATGCGCGGGCAGCGGATACAAAGGTCGCGCGGGCATCCACGAGCTCGTCGTCATGACGGATGAACTCCGGCGCATGGTGCTCGATCGCGTGTCGACCGGCGACCTCAAAAAGCTTGCACTCGACCAAGGACTGCGCACGCTGTACCACGATGGCCTGATCAAAGTGGCTGAGGGTATCACGACGCTCGAAGAAGTTCTGCGCGTCGCCGTCGACTAGCGAACGCGTCCCTCGCGACGCTTGTACGTTACCACATTTCCAAATCGACACACCGGTGTGTAATCTCCGGCGCGCACTTCTGCTGCGACTTTAGGTGCGGTTGAGGGCCACGCATAGTCGTGGTAATCCGATGCGTACACGAGGTAGTCGGCACCTGTGGCTTGGCTGTGCGTCGACCTCGGATTTGCGGCCGCAATCTGAGCAAACCATTCTTCGTGCGTATCTATGCTGGCGCCGCGCGGTACACATGCGAGCGCCGCGTGTGCAGATGCCGGGTCGTGGTACGCGGAGCGCAGCGTGACGCCGAGGTGCATCGGGTTGAACGCCACGAGCACGACGACACACCCGATGATGGCTGCGTTCGTCCATGTTCGTGCTGCGTCCAAGCCGTGGTCGCGCTCGATGCGAGCCAGCGCCGCTCCGGTAGCAACCAAAAACCACGGCGCCCACATCGCCGAGTAATGTCGACCCATATTCCACATGGCCGAATTGCTTGCCAACTCGATGATCAGCAGTGCAGGCAGCGCAAGCAGCGACCAATAGCTGCGCAGGGGCAAGAGCACAAGCGGCAACAGTCCTTCCAGCACGTACGTCAGCTTACCGACATTGAACACCGCTGGAATGGCCTCGAAGGGTCTCGTTGCGAGCGCCGCCACCAGTCCTAACGGGCCATGGGATATCGGATAATCATAGTCGCTGCCCGGCAACCATGAAGCAAACCGCGCGGAGATGACATGGAAGTATGCGCTGATCACCGCCGCGCTCACCACGCCAAGCGCGCCAAACGCAACCGCAGTTGCAGTTGCATGGTGCGGTTCTCCGAGGATCAAGCCGCGCTCGCGGTGCTCTCTTCGACGCACCCATACAAATGCGGCCACTCCAATGCCGATCAGACATAGTTCGATCCCAACATCTTCGCGCGTGAAAATGCCGCAGACTCCAAGTGCCGCAAACCAGCCCCACAGCTCGCGATCTGCGGCCCACAAAAGCGCAACGGCGATGACCGGAAAGAACGCCAACTCGTGAAATTCCGCGAATCCCAAAACTCCGAGCGGAGCGTACAAGAGCGCGATCAAAGCTAGGCGCCAGCGGAGTTGCTCGCTCACATAAGGCGTAAATAAGAGGGTGAGCGCGGGAGCCGTCAGCGCGATGAGCACAATCTGGGCGAACTGAAGGCTGAGCGCGTTATGGGTCAGCGCTACCAGCGGATACAGCGTCGCGAGAATGGGCGAGAAGTGAAACTTAAAGTGTGATCCGCTTTCCGGCGTGTTCGCAAAACCGTGACCTGCGTTCAGTATTGCTTGAGCGAACAGGCCGGTGTCCGATGTTATCGTGAGAATATGCCAGCGATACAGAACCAAAGCGATCTGAATCGCGACATAAATGCCGGCGACAATCCAAGCACCTCGCATGGCCCTGCGTTACTTCTCCGCCTCCCACCCGAGATTGCCGGGTTCGTAAAACTTCTGTGACTTCAGCTCATCAGGCAAGTGTTGCTGTTCGACCTTGGCGTCAGCGAAATCGTGCGCGTACTTATAGCCTTCGCCATACCCAAGCCGGCGCATCAAATTCGTTGCCGCATTGCGCAGATGAAGCGGCACTGGCAACGCGCCGCGCTCTTCGACTGCCTCCTTCGCCGCAACGTAGGCGCGCAATCCGGAGTTGCTCTTCGGAGCGAGCGCAAGATAGATAGTTGCTTCGGTCAGCGGAAACAGCGCCTCCGGCATGCCGAGTGCGTGCGTGGCTTGCTGCGCCGCAACTGCAATCGGCAGCGCATGTGGATCCGCGAGTCCGACATCCTCGGATGATAAGATGACAAGCCGCCGCGCGATGAACATAGGATCTTCGCCTGCCTCGAGCATGCGCGCGAGCCAGTAGACACCCGCGTCGGGGTCGCTGTCGCGTACCGACTTGATGAAGGCGGAAATAACGTCGTAGTGCTCGTCGCCGGCGCGGTCGTAGCGCAAGGCCCGTTGCTGCATTGCCTCTTCAACATCGCTCGGGGAAATGGCAGCGTCACCACCGCGCGATGCTGCAATCTGCGTGGCAAGCTCTAACGCATTGAGCGCGCTGCGGGCGTCGCCGCCGGCAAGTCCGATAAGCTTCGCTCGCGCCTCTGGTTCAAGACGCGTGCCGGCGGGGAGGCCGCGTTGCGTGTCCGCAAGCGCGCGATCGATGATGACGCCGATTGCCTCGTCCGTCAGCAGCGAGAGCACGAATACGCGAGAACGTGAAAGCAATGCCTTGTTCACTTCGAACGAAGGGTTCTCAGTCGTCGCGCCGATGAGCGTGATGTCACCGCGCTCCACGTTCGGCAGCACTGCATCTTGCTGCGCTTTGTTGAACCGATGGATCTCATCGATAAAGAGAATTGTGTGGCGGCCGTTTGCGCTAGCAGCCTGCTTTGCATCCGCGATCGCTCGGCGCAAATCGGCAACACCCGCCGACACCGCGGACAAGGTGACAAAGCGCGCGGAGGTGAGGCTCGCGATCAGGCGCGCGAGCGTTGTCTTGCCGCTGCCGGGCGGTCCCCAGAGAATCATCGACGGGACCGCATT
>DASZFB010000131.1:0-5846 GCA_035940275.1 Candidatus Eremiobacteraceae bacterium
TGCTTGTCGCAGGTTCTGGGCCGATTATTATCGGTCAGGCTGCTGAATTCGACTACGCAGGCGTTCAGGCGTGCCGCGCACTGCGCGAAGAAAATGTGCGCGTTATCTTGGTCAACTCAAATCCCGCAACCATCATGACCGATCCCGAGATGGCTGACGCAGTGTATCTTGAGCCGCTCACGCCGGCGTATGTTGAGGCGATCATCGAGCGCGAGCGGCCCGACGCAATGCTGGCGACGCTCGGTGGTCAAACCGCGCTCAATCTCGCCGTCGCTCTGGCAGAACGTGGAACGCTCGAGCGCTTCGGCGTCAAACTGCTCGGCACGCCGTTACTCACGATTCAGCTCGCCGAGGACCGCAAGCTTTTCAAAGAAGCAATGCAGCAGCTGGGCGAACCGGTACCGCATTCGGCCATCGTCACGAACGTCGACGAGGCAAAGACCTTTGCGCACAAAGCAGGCTACCCGCTTATCGTTCGCCCCGCGTACACGCTCGGCGGCACGGGCGGTGGGGCGGTGCACGATGAGAGCGAGCTTGAATATATCGTCAAGACGGGACTCGCAGCCAGCATCATCCACCAGGTTCTACTCGAGTCGTCGCTCTTGGGCTGGAAGGAAATCGAGTACGAAGTCCTGCGCGACGCCGGCGACAACTGTATCACCATCTGCAACATGGAGAACATCGATGCGGTCGGCGTGCACACGGGTGACTCGATTGTCGTTGCTCCATCCCAGACGCTCTCCGACCGCGACTATCAGCGGTTGCGCACATCCGCTATCAACATCATCCGCTTCCTGAAGATCGAGGGTGGCTGCAATATCCAATTTGCGCTCGATCCACACAGCGATGCCTACCAGATTATCGAGGTCAATCCGCGCGTCTCGCGTTCGTCTGCCCTGGCGAGCAAAGCGACCGGTTATCCGATTGCTAAGATCGCAACGAAGATTGCCCTCGGGCACAGGCTTCCAGACTTGCCCAATCCAGTCACCGGCGTCACCAAAGCTGCGTTTGAACCAACGCTCGACTACTGCGTCGTAAAAATTCCTCGCTGGCCGTTCGACAAGTTTCCGCTCGCGGATTCACGACTGGGAACGCAAATGAAGTCCACCGGTGAGGTTATGGCAATCGGCCGCACCTTCAGCGAAGCGCTGCTCAAAGCGGTGCGAGGTCTCGACATCGGCCGCGACACGCTCACCGGCGGCCCCTACGCTCAGTGGAGCGATGACGAACTGGACGACGTGCTCCGCGCGCCGACGCACGAGCGGCTCTTCGTGGTGGCCGAATGCTTGCGGCGCGGCCGCGAACCTGAAGCTATCTCCAAACTCACGGCTATCGACGCTTTCTGGCTCTGGGAGATTCGCGAGCTCGTCGAAATGGAGATGCAGTTGAATGGGAACGGATCTAAAGATCCGTTACTTCAAAGGCCGTTGCTTCAAAAGCCCGGGTTGGTGCAAAAGAACGGCAAGCACCCCAGCGCGTTGTTCGCCCAAGCGAAACGGCTGGGCTATGCCGATTCAACGATCGCACGTCTGTCCGGTACAGCACTTGGCGCAGTACGCTCGCAACTTCCGGCGACGGCGCAGACCGCCTACAAGATGGTTGATACCGCCGCTGCAGAGTTTCCCGCGCAGTCACCGTACTATTACGCCACGGTCGGAGAAGAGGAGGAACTACGTCGCCCACCGGGCCGCTCGGTCGTCGTCGTCGGCAGCGGACCCATACGCATCGGACAAGGTATCGAATTCGACTACTCGTGCGTCCACGCAGCGTGGGCGTTACACGATGCCGGCGTTGCAGCGGTCATGGTGAACAACAACCCGGAAACCGTCAGCACCGACTTCGATATCTCGGACGTGCTCATCTTCGAGCCCCCGTGTGCCGACGAAGTCGAGCATGCAGTTCGCGCGACGGGCGCGGACGGCACGCTTCTTATCTTCGGCGGTCAGACGCCCATCAATCTGGCGCGCGAACTTGAGGCGCGAGGCGTGCCCGTGCTGGGAACGAGCCGACGTGCCCTCGACCTCGCCGAAGACCGCAAGAAGTTCGATGCGGTGCTCGCGCGTCTCGGCGTCGCTCGTCCGCAAGGACAGACCGCGCGCTCGTTCCGTAAAGCTCGTGAAATCGCTCGTTCGATAGGTTTTCCAGTCCTCGTTCGTCCGTCGTACGTGCTGGGCGGGCGTGGCATGGAAATTGTCTATAATGAAGCGCAGCTCGCTGCGTATGCCGAGAGCGCAGCGCCCATCATGCCTGGTGCGCCGCTCCTTGTCGACAAGTACGTCGTTGGCGCAGAGGTCGAGGTCGATGCGGTATACGATGGCGAGAATATTTGCATACCGGGCATCTTCGAACACGTTGAACGCGCAGGCATCCACTCCGGCGACTCCATGGCCGTTTATCCTCCCCAGAACATCACACCCGCGATGCAGCAACGGATCACCGATGTCACACATCGTCTCGCGGCGGAGCTCGGCATTCGGGGGCTGATCAACGTCCAGTATATCGTCAAGGATGACGACCTGTTCGTCATCGAGGCAAACCCGCGCGCCAGCCGGACCGTGCCGATCATCGCGAAGCTGACCGGAGTTCCGCTCGTTGCGGCAGCGGTTGCCGTCGCACTCGGGAAGAAGTTGACGGACATCGGCATTCCCACAGGACTCCTCCCGGAGCCGGATTTTGTGGCGGTGAAAGCACCAGTATTTTCGTTCTCCAAACTGCGCCGAATCGAGACGATGTTGGGGCCCGAGATGAAGTCAACCGGTGAAGTGCTCGGCATCGACACAACGTATGCGGGCGCCTTGCTTCGCGGCCTCGTCGCATCGGGGCTCGCGTTACCGCCACCGGGAGGGCGCATCTTGCTCTCGATCGCCGATGAGGAAAAGGGCGCCGCGCTACCGATCGCGCGAGCATTCGCGGAAATGGATTACACGCTGTTTGCGACGCCCGGAACGTGGCAGTATCTACGCGACCATGACATCTCGTCGAACCGCGTCAACAAAATCGCGGAAGGCTCACCACACGTCGTCGATCTCATCGCGGAAGGCGGCGTCGACCTCGTCATCAACAACGTCGCAGCGAACTCGGTCGCGCAATCCGACGGCTATCGCATCCGGCACGCTGCCTTGGAGGGCGGCGTTGCCTGCCTTACATCACTGGACACCGTGCGGGCGCTGGTGCTTGCACTCGAAGCGCGCGTGGAGCGGCCGATCGAGGTACGCTCGCTTCAGGAGTACGTGCGGCAACGGTCGGCACAAGGTCGACCGCTACAAACGACCATCGGCACGATATGAAACGCCGGCTGCTGACCGTCGCCTACGCCTTCATCGTCATCTTTCTGATCCTCGCCGCACAGGAAGCGCGCGTGCAGCTCGTGCAGCGCACCGCCATCCTCGAACGACCGGGAGATCCACGGCGAGCACAAAGCATCCAATATCGCGGTGAGTTGCTCGACGCCGCAGCCCTTCCACTCGCACGCAGCATTGGATCGCGCCGGGTGTATGACGCGGGCACGACCCTCGCGCAAATTGTGGGGTACTCGTCCTCAATTTACGGCGAATCGGGGCTCGAGGCGGCACTTGACCCAATTCTAGCACCTCGCTCTTCAGGTGCTGACAATGCGACGGGCTTTGCGTCGCTGTTCGGTCGCAAAGAGAAGTCACCGCAAGCGAGAGGTGGTCAAGTCGTCCTAACACTGCGACGCGACATCGCGCAGGTCGTCGATAAGGCGCTTCCCCAAGGGATCCGGGGAGCAGCGATCGTTATGGACCCTCGCACGGGCGCCATACTTGCGGTCGTCAACCGGCCGACATTCGATCCAAATTCTCTCACCGCCGACTGGAACAAGCTGCGTGTGCGTAGCGATGCACCGCTGCTCGACCGCTCCCTCGACGGACTCTACCCGCCAGGCTCGACCTTCAAGATGTTCACTGCGAGCGCGGCCCTCGACAGCGGAGCACTTACCCTTGACGACCATTTTCAAGATCCGGGCCACTTCGACATCGGCGGTTTCTCGCTGCACAACGCGGAGAAAGAAGTAACCGGGTACCAGTCTTTCACCGGCGCGTTTGCTCTCTCGAGCAATGTCGATTTCGCGCAAATCGGCGTCAGACTCGGCGTGGACACGTTCTACGAATATCTTCATAGGTATCACCTCGGTGAGGATGTCGGCCTCGCGGTTCCCATCACCAAAGACGAGGTGCCGCAACAATCGACGGTCTCCGATTCAGAGCTCGCACAGATGGCATTCGGCCAGGCCGGTCTCGCTGTAACGCCCCTGCGCATGGCCCTTATCGGCGCAACGATCGCCAACGGTGGTTTGCTTATGCGGCCGACTCTTGTTAAAGAGATCCGCACTCCCGGCCGCGCTCCGATCCGGTCAACGCCCATCGCGTGGACGCGTCCGATCTCACAGCAGACAGCGGACGAGTTGCGAGACATGATGATCGCCGTGGTAAAGTACGGGACCGGGACTGCGGCGAAGTTGTCGAACGTCACTGTCGCCGGAAAGACCGGCACGGCAACCCATCCCGGCGGATTACCGGATGCCTGGTTCGTGTGTTTTGCTCCTGCGCAGTCGCCGCGGCTCGTGGTTGCGGTGATCGTCGAAGACGCGGGATACGGAGGAGTCGTTGCAGCACCTGTGGCGCGCACTATCATGGCGAATGCCCTGCCGCTATATCAATGATAGATAAAATCCTCAATAACCGATACCGGTTGGACGCTGCTATCGGCGAAGGCGGCATGGCGGTCGTGTATCGCGGGTACGACCTGCTCCTGCGCCGTCAGGTAGCAGTGAAGGTCCTTCGTCCTCAACACGCCGCCGATCAGTCGTTCGTGCAGCACTTCTATGAAGAAGCTCGCGCTGCTGCAAAGCTTTCGCACCCGAACATCGTCAATACGTATGACGTCGGTGAGGTTGACGGGTCACACTACATCGTCGAAGAGTTCGTGCCCGGCGAGACGCTCGCAACGATCATAGCACGCGAGAAGGCATTGCCGGAGTCAGTCGCGGTGCGATATGCGAGACAAATCTGCCTCGCGCTCGGCGCTTCTCATCGCGCAGATCTCCTCCACCGCGACATCAAACCTTCGAACGTTCTCATCACGCCGGATGACGTCGTGCGCGTGACAGACTTCGGCATCGCGCGCGCGGCAAATGCGGCGACGCTCAGCGGCGTTGAGGCGATCATGGGTTCCATCCCATATTGTTCACCCGAGCAGCTCTCAGGTGGAGCGCTCTCGCCGGCGAGCGACCTCTATAGCCTCGGAGTTGTCCTTTTCGAGATGGTGACGGGTCGACAGCCCTACGTCGCCGAGACCGCTCTCGGCGTGGCGATGGCTCATGTGAACTCGCCCATTCCAAACCCAGTGGCCTCGGGAGCCGATATCAGCTCCCAGCTGAGCGACGTCATCGTCAAGTTATTGCAAAAGAGTCCCTTGGACCGCTACCAAAGCGCGGGCGAAGCCCTCGCTGCGCTGCGCCGCTGCGGGCGAGGAGAAGAACTCGACGAGGCATCCGGCGCCGACTCATCGACTGCGCTGATGCGTCGCCGTTCGCTCGTGCCGCAAGACGTCTCACCCCTCGAGCTACCCGAAGTCGAGCCGGCGTGGAACATGCGGCGCACCATCGCCATCGCCGCCGGCACCCTCGTGATCGTGGTCGTCATCGCGTTACTGTTTGCGGCACGCGAAGCATCGTCGCGCGCACTAACGCTGCCGGATCTATCGGGAAAATCACAAGTTGAGGCAGTCGCTACGTTGCACGATGCCGGCATCGACGCTGTGACGTTCAGACAGCGCGACGATCCAAACGTCGCCGCAGGCCTCGTCGACGGCTCGGATCCAGCGCC
>DASZFB010000132.1:0-5429 GCA_035940275.1 Candidatus Eremiobacteraceae bacterium
GAACAAGGAACAAGCGGCGAATGCCGCACGAGCTAAAGCGTGCATGATAGCCGAGTGTTCTTCGGACGCGAGTTGGGTCCTATCCCTAGGGACGGACCCGATTAGGACTAAGGGCGGCATGTCGGCGACGACCTCGAACACAAGTCTTGAAAGTGTACGAATCTGAGGCCAACGGCCGCGTCGAGTCATCCAGCCAGATCCCGAAGTCGATTCTCGCGCGCTTCCATGAGCTAGCGTCTCTGATCACTTCCAAAACAATATTGCCGTGGAGCGAGCACTGCACGGAGTGCGTCGCGCCAACGTGCTATGCCACCTGCGATCTGTACTCGCCGCGCGCAGATTTGAAATGCCGTCGCTTCGCCGACGGGATGGTGCGCATCGATGATGCTCAATCCGTCAACGGGTATCTCCTGAAACTTCGTTTCAAGCGATGGGGTCAGCTCTGGGCGTACGCAAACACGCACCTCTATGCTACCACGACAGCCAAAAAGGTGGAAAAAAGCGACCGGCTCCTAGGATCGGTTATCTTCAAGGCCCCGATGCCGCAAACGCTGCGAAGGCGCATCATTCGCCGCCGCTACAATAGTAAGCGAGACCATGTCGTATCTTCTTCGTCATCATTCGAGCGGCCAAACTGCTTTGTTGTCGAGAGCTACAATCCGAACGACCACCCCATCGATCTCTCCTTGTCGATGATGCAGGCGGATCCAAACGTCAAGGTCCAATTCAACCGTCTCATCACGTTGCAGCCCGGCTTCACGCGCGAGCAAATCCCTACAGCAGAGATCTCACGAGCCATCGACCTGCGCTCACCGTTTTACGTTTCGATGATTCCCAATGACATAGAGGATGGAACGACGCTCTACTTTGGGCTGATTGATTTCGTGGAAGACCCGAGCTTACGCGCAGCCGGCTCGGCACCGAAAGTCAAGTGCGTTGTTTGGGATTTAGACAACACACTTTGGAATGGCACGTTGATCGAAGACGGTCCGGATGGGCTGGCGCTCAGAGCAGAAGCGGTCGCGGCGATTAAGGAGCTTGACCGTCGCGGAATTCTCCTCTCGGTTGCAAGCAAGAACGATCACGACGAGGCAATCGCCGTCTTGCAACGCTTCGGTCTCGATCAGTATTTTCTCCATCCTCAGATTTCGTGGGGACCCAAGAGCGCGGCCGTTGAGCGAATCGCGCGCGCGCTCAACATTGGGGTCGATACGCTTCTGTTCGTCGACGATACCGAGTTCGAGCGAAGCGAAGTAGCGAATGCGCTGCCGGAAGTTCGCACGCTCTCTGCTGCAGAGGTTGGGTCGTTGCTGACCCGGGAAGATTGTGATGTCGCGGTTACCGCGGACAGCTCGGCTCGCCGTTCGATGTATCAGGCTGCAGAAGTGCGCGATAAAGCAGCGGATGCTTTTGGCAGCGATTACATGTTATTCCTGAAAGATTGTCACATTACGCTCCATATCGCGCCGTTGAGCGACGCCAACTTGGAGCGCGTCCACGAACTAACGCAGCGCACCAATCAAATGAACTTTTCCGGCAACCTGTATTCGCGCGACGTTCTCGCAGGTATCATGCGGTCGCATCTCGCGACGTACGTCCTCGACTGCCGCGATCGATTTGGGAGCTACGGAACGATGGGATTTTGCATCGTCGATCCAGTGGCGCGTAAAGTCACCGATCTCATGTTCAGCTGCCGCATTCAATCGAAACGGATAGAGCACGCGTTTCTCACGTATCTGCTCCAAGAGATGATGCGCATCTTGCCCACCGACGTATTCTTTACGTACAAGAAGACGCCGAGAAATGCAGCAGCAGGTCAGGTCTTCCAGGACTTCGGGATGGCGGTCGTCGACGAGAACGACGGCGTCGCGACGCTTGTCTTCAAAGCAGACCGGACGATTCCGGACGACCGATTAGTCGAGATCAGCGAGCAGACGCACTTCAATCCACTCGTGGCGCTCTCGGCAACTCAGTCCTAACCTGCGGGGTAGATTTTCCAGCCGTTCTCCGCTGCGAGCTGCACCGCCGTAATACCTGACGGCACGATCATGAATCCCGGAAGCATATTCGCCATCCATTCGTCGAGAACGGATTTCGGGCTCTGGTCGTGGCGCATGGCGCAGTCCGTCGCGAAATAGGTCATCGCGTGGTGGCACGCCATGAACGACCCACCGCGCTTGAGGACTGCCTGCGCGCTCCAGTCCTGATACAGCCCTTTAGGGTCGTCGGGAGCAGAGCGCGGGTCGAGATTGGAGGTCGCACGGTAGTACTCGTTGATTTCAGCGAGGTCGAACCTCTGGCCAATTCCATACTTGCGCCACATCGCATCGTTGAGGGCAAAAACGATGGCCGATCCAGAGAGCACTCCCAGCGTCGCGAGTTTCGCCTTGCCTGGCAGTGAGAACTCGTAGCCGTTCATCGCAAACTGCATGTGCATAAAAACGGCTGCGCTACCGGTGGACGGTTGTACGATGGCCGCCGTCGCCGGGAAGAGCTGCTTGTGCGGATTTTGCGTACGGATTTTTGCCATCATCCCGGCATAGTCGTACAAGTCGGGCGTCAGCACCGGATAGATAATGTGGCCTAGCTTCCGGTCGCGATTTGACGACGCCCTACTCTTACAAGCGGCGAGAGCGGCCGCCGACGCTGCGAGCGCAGTCGTGCCTAGAAACGTCTTTCGCGCAACGCGCCGGTCGCGCTCGTTGCTCATGTTGACGCCCCGTTGATGCACGTTGTCGCGGCGAGCGCATCGGCGAACCTGTGCGCGGCGCGCGGGTGCATGCCGAGAAATAGCGTAGGTTCGATCAGCTCGAACTCGATCACGCGCGGTTCGCCGTCGTCGTCGTGAACCAAATCCGCCCGCGCGTACAGGGCGGGAGCGGGAAGCGCCTGCATTGCTTTGACCCCGACGGCTATCTCGGCGCTTGTGGCTTGCGCCGGCGTTTCGCCAGCCTGACCCGTAGCCAGCAGCGCTTGAAATGCAGTCTTGCGTGCCGCGTGTGAGTACGTGCCGTCGATGAACATAAGTGCTCGCTCACCGTAGTCTTGGACGGACTTCATGAAAGGTTGCACCATGACGTCGTGCTTGGACAGCAAGCCGTCGAGATGCGCCTGGTCCTCGACGCTGCCGGAGACTCGTCTCACGCCATACGTGGCTAAACCAACTGCAGGCTTCACCACAGCGGCCGGCCATCCCGCATCAGCGAGCGTGCGCGCCAAGTTGACGCGCGACGAGCCTGCGAGCCACAACGTTGGTACGACCGGCACGCCATGCTCGGACAAATCCTTGAGGTAACTCTTGTGGATGTTCCAGCGCACGAGGGCTAGGGGGTTGTAGAGCCGGGTTACCTTCGCCACTGTTTCGGCCCACGCAAGAAACTCCCGATGCCGGAGATTGTAGTCCCATGTCGAGCGGATGACGACGATGCCGGCGGCGGACCAGTCGACCGCAGGATTATCCCAAATGGCAGCGGCCACGGTAAAACCGCGTTGTCTGAGAATGTCGACGGCAAGGCGGTCGTCCGGATCCAGATCCGGCATGCCCGAGAACGTGACGAATGTAAAGTCTGTCATGAGCTCTCTTTAGATATACGTAGACTCCACGTGAATATACGCCTGAAAGAATTGGGGCGACGCATGCGCCGCCCCTGGGGTCTCAAGCTTTAAGTCGCGACGGACTTTTGCCACTAGCTTTCATGTCATATCAGGCGGGCTGCGCAGGCTTCCCGGCGCTCGACGCGCCCCAGAGCATGATCAGCCCGGAAACGAGATGGAGCCAGCGGTCGTAGCCGCCGATGGGTAAGAAGCCGCGGATGGCCGCCTCGACTGGGCTGATGAACCCCAAAATCCCGACGAGGAAGAGGATCACGCCGAATACCCGCAGGTAGCGGGCCGCGCTTTCCTCGGTTCCTGCCATCAGCAACCCTGGGATACCAATGACCAAGTGCACGATGTTGTGAACGAGGTTGATATAGAAGACTCCGAACAAAGCCGACGACGCCACACCAAACGTGCCGCCGAACGGGGTTATGAATCCGACAACACCCACGATTGTATAAATGATACCGAATGCGAGCGCGATGGTCTTTGCCATGCCAAACCTCCAAACGGTTAAACTAGCGTGGCATAAACGCCCCGCTGCCGAATGCGTCAGAGTGTTACGTCAGATGCGAGAACGAACCTCTCGCTTCACGCTTGAGGGGCACTCACCGAACGGACCAGCCGTTCGAAACTGTCGGAGTCGACGTTACCTCCACTCGTTATGATTCCGACACGTTTCCCGCGCTCCGGGATTTTCTGAAATATTGCCGCGGCGAGAGCAACGGAGCCCGAGGGCTCCAAGACAAGTTGGGCATGTTCGAGTGCCGCACGCATCGCCGATCGTATCTCGTCGTCAGAAACGGTGAGGACTCCGTTTGCTAAAGCTCGGACGATGGGCCACGTCAGCTTCCCAGGGGAAGGGGAGCGCAAGCCGTCCGCGATGGTTTCAGGATCCGCAATGCTCTGGCGTTCGCCGCTGGCAAACGAGAGTTGCCAATCGTTGCCAGCCTCGGGTTCGACGCCATAAATGGCGAGATGCGGCCGCAAGTGTTTCGCGGCGACTGCGCTTCCAGAGAGCAGACCTCCGCCGCCGAGCGGCACCACGAGCACGTCAAGATCAGGGATCTCCTCGAAGAGCTCAAGCGCGGCGGTGCCCGCCCCAGCCATGATGCGGTAGTCGTCGAACGGCGGAACAAGAATCGCATCTGTCCTTGCGCTAATCTCGCGCGCGATTTTTTCGCGGTCCTCTGTGTGGCGGTCATACGTGACGACTGTAGCGCCATATTCGCGCGTCGCTGCAAGTTTTGTCGCCGGAGCATCAGCGGGCATGACGATCGTGGCATTGATCCCGAGCAGCTTGGCTGCGAGTGCCACGCCCTGTGCGTGATTGCCGGACGAGAATGCGACGACCCCACGGCGGCGTTCGTCGGCCGACAATTGCGAGAGGCGGTTGTACGCTCCCCTGAACTTGAAGGCACCGCCGCGCTGCCCATTCTCACATTTTATGAAGAGCGAGTTGGCGGCTAGCGCATCGAGCTCCGCAGCGCGCACCACAGGCGTACGCTCCGCGACACCGCGCAATCGCTGGGCGGCTGCGCGCACATCGTCAATCGTTAAAGGTAATTCGAAGTTCGCCATCTGCTCCGATTGTCTCGAGGGGTGGACATACGATGTCCGGATACAACGCTCCGCTTCCGGTGTTGATAATAAGCACTCGCTCGTGTTCGCGGATAATTTCGTCCCGGCGCAATTGGGCCACCGCTGCGAGCGTTGCGCCACCTTCCGGACAGGCGAGGACACCTTCCTGATCGATGAGCTGACGCTGGTATTCAAGAATCTCGTCGTCGTTCACTGCGATTGCGGCGCCTCGACTCTCATTGAGGATGCGC
>DASZFB010000133.1:0-3836 GCA_035940275.1 Candidatus Eremiobacteraceae bacterium
TTTTTCCTTCGAGCACTGTAACGCGATCGCAACGGCGATCAAAGAGAAGCGTGGCGGTCGTTACCACGCAGGCAGCGCAACCGTCGTGCTCTCAGCCGGAAAGCTCGCCGTGATGCGCGACGGCGATCGCACAATGAAAAAGTTCTCGCCGGTGGCCATCGATCTAAGGGGTCTGCCGCGTGAAGTGATCACTCCGCAAGGTCGAGCTCTGCTTCGCATCGCGCGGTCGGCTCGTGCGACCGGTCGGGTGCGCACGGCAAAGCAGCATCTCGATTTGGAGGCGCTGCGAACGGCCGGCAAGATCGAAATCCGCCACCCGGCTCGGGGAGACGCTTGCACACCCTCCGGGCGGTCCAGGGCCATTTCTCTGGCCCGGTTTCTTGGAAAATCGGGCGTACCGACATCCGGGCGAGCTAGTGTACCGTTACTCTGTGCTGGAGGTCGCATCGCCGCGGTCCTCGGGCTACGGGTGATGGAGCCGTTCAAGCCCAAGAGAAGTAAGCCAGTGCTGGAGGTGGGGTGGCATGCAACCGATATGTAAGACACGGAGCTCATGGTAGAGCAAACAACGCCGCCACAGTTGGGCAAAGTCATCTTCAGCGCGGAGGACATTGCAGGCGCGGTCGCGCGACTTGGTCGAGAAATCCGCGATGGCTGCGGCGGACATCCGCTCCTCATGGTCGGTGTGCTCAAAGGGGCGCTTCCATTTGCGGCCGATCTCATGCGAGCGTTGGGGGACTATCCGCTGACAGTTGATTTCATGGTCGTGTCGTCATACGGGAGCGGACGCGACGGCGATGTTGACGTTCGTCTTCTCAAAGATCTTGAAACGAGTCCCGCCGGCCGACACATTTTACTGGTCGAAGATATTGTTGATGAAGGTTACACACTTTCGTATCTGCTGAACAACTTACGCAGCCGCAATGTTGAAAGCGTGCACTCCTGCGCGCTTATTGACAAACCGTTCCATCGAGCGGTTGATGTACGGCCTGATTACGTGGGTTTGCAAGCGCCGGACGACGTGTTTTTGGTAGGGTACGGATTAGATTTTCAAGAACATTTTCGCAATCTTCCGCACATCCGACAACTGCAAGCCGGGTTCCAACGTAGGGGATTAGGGGACAGCAAAACCGCGCGCGGCTAAGCCGCAGATCGGGCGTGTCCCGGAGGAGTTCATTTGTTCGTCAAGTTTTTCAAGTACATGCTGTGGGTCGTGATGCTGGCGCTCGTGCTGCTCATGGCCTATACCTACTATCAGCGCAATGTCCCCCACCAAACCCAAGTCGCGTACAGCGATCTTTTGAACACGATCAATACAAAGCCGGAGTCGATCAGTGAGGTGACGGTCGGCCCCAGTAGCGCGACCGTGAAGATGGCCGGCGATACCCAGCAGGTCGTCCAGATCCCCCAGGGCGCGAGCAGCGACCTCATCAAGGCGCTGGTCGCCCACAAAATCAAAGTTTCAGGCGACAATTCTGCGGCGAACGCGGGCTTCTCTTTGTCGCTCTTCTATTGGATCATTCCACTCATCATCGCCGTCGCGTTCGTCATGATCATTGCTCGTCAGTTGCAGTCGGGCGGCAGCCAAGCGCTGTCGTTTGGCCGCAGCCGGGCGAAGCTGCTCACTGAAAATCGCCCCAAAGTGACGTTCGCCGACGTGGCGGGCGTCGATGAAGCCAAGCAAGAGCTCAGCGAAGTCGTCGAGTTCCTCAAATATCCAAAGAAGTTTCAGCAACTGGGAGCGCGCATCCCGAAAGGGCTCCTGCTCTTGGGACCGCCAGGCAGCGGCAAGACGCTTTTGGCTCGTGCGATCGCAGGCGAGGCAGGCGTGCCGTTCTTCAGTATTTCCGGTTCGGATTTTGTCGAAATGTTCGTCGGTGTCGGTGCATCGCGCGTGCGCGATCTCTTCGAGCAAGCAAAGAAGAGCGCACCGTGTATCGTGTTCATCGACGAGATCGATGCAGTGGGCCGCCAGCGCGGTGCAGGCCTCGGCGGCGGTCACGACGAGCGCGAGCAAACACTCAATCAGCTGCTCGTCGAAATGGATGGTTTCGACGCCAACACGGGTGTCATCTTGATCGCGGCCACGAACCGGCCAGACGTGCTCGATCCGGCGCTTCTCCGTCCGGGCCGCTTCGACCGACAGGTCGTCGTCGATCGCGCAGACGTTGTCGGCCGGGCGCAGATACTTGCCGTGCACGCACGCAACAAACCCCTTGCACCGGACGTACGCCTGGAAGTTCTCGCGCGTCGCACCCCCGGGTTCTCAGGTGCAGATCTCGAGAACCTGCTCAATGAGGCGGCGCTGCTTGCGGCGCGTCAGAACAAAACGCAGATCGACATGCATGACTGCGAAGAGGCTATCGACCGCGTCATCGCAGGGCCGGAGCGCAAGAGCCGCATCATGAGCCACCGCGAGAAAGAACTCGTCGCATACCATGAGAGCGGGCACGCGTTGACCGCCAAGCTGTTGCCCAACGCAGACCCTCTTCACAAGGTCACGATTATCCCACGCGGCATGGCTCTGGGCATCACAATGCAGCTGCCGACCGAAGATCGCTATCTCATGACGAAGGCCGAGATCGTCGACCGGATCATGGTGCTACTCGGTGCGCGCGCGGCAGAAGAGCTGATCTTCCAGGAGAACACGACGGGCGCGCACGACGACCTGCAGAAAGCGACGACGCTTGCGCGCAAGATGGTCATGGAATTCGGTATGAGCGCAAAGATCGGCCCCATCGCCTTGGGCAAGAAACACGAGCAGGTTTTCTTGGGCCGCGACATCGTTGAAGAGCGCAACTATTCAGAAGAAGTCGCGAGCCAAATCGACACCGAGGTACGTAGCATCATCGACACGTGTTATGCGAATGCATACCATCTGCTCGAAACGAATATCGACAAGCTGCATCGCCTGGCCGAAATGCTTCTCGAGAAAGAGACGGTAGAAGCTGATGAAGTCGAGCGGTTGCTCTCCGACAGCCCAGCGCCCGCGCAAAAGCCGGTGACGCCGGAAGAGACGATCCCGGAACGGGCAGCCGCCGCCACGTCGGCGCCGAAAGAGGAAAAATCAAGAGTCTCTCCATCGGTCCTTCCTTTCCCGCCGCCAGAGCCTGCGTGAATCTATGAGCCGATTTCTCCTCGGTGCGAACGCCGCACGGGGCGTGCGCGCGTTGCTCGCTGGCCTTTCGTTAACGTGCCTCCTCGGCGCGTCGACCCCAGCACCTGCAGCGCAAGGCGCCGGCGGCGGAAACGCCGTGACGGCGAGCTCACTCGCCGTGCCGATGTCAGGCACAAGCGCCGCTCAATTCTCCGATGGGCTCACGCTCGTCGCTCGCAAGGCGACAGCCTCGCCAACCGCCGCAATTGAGATCTGGATCAAGTGCCCGTCGAACGGGTACGGCGCGGCGCGCCCCGGCCTGGCCCGGTTGACCGCGCTCGCAATCGTCGAAGAGAAATCCGGCGGACCGTCGCTACGAGAAGAGGCGCGTCGAAGTGGCGCTCAAGTTGCGATATCCGTCTACAACGAGTCGACCGAGATCGCGATGCTCGCTCCCGCATATCTTTCCCCCGAGCTTCTCGATAAACTTTTGAGCCGAGCGTTGCATCCGCACCTCGATCAAGCAGCCTTTGAAGCAGCGCGCCAGCGCCTTGCGGCCCAGCAAGTCGCTTCAATGGACATGGCCGACCAAGTCCTGCGCGATACGCTCTTCGCTCGGTTGTTCATCAGCGGACCGATGCACGATTCATCGTTCGGCGATCCGAAAACACTCACGGGACTCACGCTCGATGATATTTCCTCGTTTGCTGCGCGCGCATACGTCCCGGCGCAAGAAATT
>DASZFB010000134.1:0-7739 GCA_035940275.1 Candidatus Eremiobacteraceae bacterium
CAGAGCACGGTGAGTGCTGAAGCGCGCGTCAGATGACTAGGCAACGGCAGTCCTTCCGTAACGGCGCGCAGCCGCGTAGCTGAGCGTGCCGAGTGTTGCCTCGGCGACCAAAGCCAAAAGCGCGACCGTCAAGCCGCCGAGGATGAGCTGGCGCATGTCGTTGTTTGCCAAACCGTCGAGGATAAAATTTCCTAGTCCGCCACCACCAATGAACGCTGCGAGCGTAGCAGATGCGATGACCTCGACCGTGCCGGTGCGCACTCCCGCAATCACGACCGGAAGTGCGAGCGGATACTCGACGCGCCGCAAGAGCTCCCGGTTGCGCATGCCCATACCAATGGCGGCCTCCCGAATCGCGGGGCTGATCGTGCGAAACGCGATGTCAGTGTTGATGAGAATCGGCGGGCAGGCGAGCAACGTGAGAGCTACGAGCGCCGATCGATATCCGACGCCAGATATTGGGAGCATGAACGCGAGAACCGCGAGACTCGGGACCACGCGCGCCGCCGTGACGAAGCCAACTACTGAGGGACCGAAACGCGCACGCGCGGTCCAGATACCGAGCGGCACGCAGGTGAGCACTGCTATCGCAATGGCAGCAGCGCTGAGAGAAACGTGTTGGCGCACGGCGAGCCAAAGATCGGACTGGTGCGCAAGTGCATATAACAACGTCTGTTCGAATAACATCGACGCGGCTTCGGCTTCTGCGCGCCGCGCTGTGAAACCCGCACATTAAGAAACTTGAAGGCATTAAGATTACTAGCGGTCGACCTTGTGTCGACCGTCGAGCCTGACTCGACCTTTACCGGAAGGCGTGTTGCCGCGCCTCGCCAAGATTCGAGCGATGGAAGTTTACCTTTTGCGGCACGGGATCGCACAAGATCGCGATCCCAGAAAGTATCCCGATGACCGCATGCGCCCGCTGACGATCGAAGGTCTCGAGCGGATGCGCGAGATCGTGCGAGGGATGCTCAAACTTGGCGTGGAGTTCGATGCTGTTCTTGATAGCGGATACACCCGCGCTCGGCAAACCACTGAGGCTGTCACCGATGCCTACCGCATCGATAGTGCCGACATTCAGGCGACACCTGCGCTCGAACCCGATCGCAATCCAACAGAAGTTCTTGCCCTGCTTGATGCAAACAAGAACGCGAAACGCGTTCTCTTGGTCGGCCACGAGCCCCATCTCAGCTTGACGGTAGCGTTCTTGACTGGAGGCCGTGACGGTGACGCTTTCGATTTCAAAAAAGGCGCGCTGGCACGCATGGACATGCAAACGTTGAAAAAGGGCAGCGGCACCTTGATGTACCTGTTGCCGCCGAAGGTTCTCCGCAAGATCCGCTGACGAACCGCACATGTGTGTGCGGGAGGCACGAGACCCCCAATCCAAAGTCACCGCGGCGCGCTCTGACAGGGCGACGTCGTTTTGCGCTGACAATGTGTGCCAGTGCTAGCCGGACTTGGAGGTGAAATGCTCGTGAAGACACTTAGCAAGATTGCCATTTCGTGTGCGTGCTTCGGTTTGATCGTCGTTGTCTACGGATCCACTCACTTCGGCACGTTGGTGAGAGCAGAGACGGAAGAAAACCCGAAAACCGAAGAGACAAGTCCCGCCAAGGGCTTCAAACTGCACATCGACGCCAAGCGTCATTTCCCCGGAAATCCAAATTTTATCGCCCACCACTGGTGCCGACCGGCCGCCGGCGGCATCACCGAATGCCAGCTCTACGATAGCGATTCGGCCAACGCGCGACTCGTCGGCGTCGAAATTGTGGTGCCCACTGCCACGTGGAAGACCTTCAGCAACAGCGAGCAGGCGCTGTGGCATTATCATCGGGTCGAGATCCCAAAAGTGTCCGCTACACTTCCGGGCATGAGTCCGGCTGAGGCCAAGAAGGTTACTGCTAGCCTGCTAGAGACCTATGGCAAAATTTATCTTCTGTGGGATCCTAGTTCAAAAAATCAGCCGGTGGGTCAGCCGTTTGTTTACGTCCTTAAATAACGGCCACTATTCAGGCTGAGCGTTTGCGCGGGCGCGGGCATGCGCGAGTTCGTCGCGCACCCGCGCGTCCGTGACCTCCTGGAACATAAAATAATAGCGGCCGACTGCGAAGGGAAGCTCACGCGATGCGACTAGCACGACGAGGTCGTCGCAGTGCGGTCGTAAGTTGAGCACGCAATCCGCGGGTGCCACCGGAACCGCGCAGGTGATATGTGAAGCGCCGAGTTTTCGAGCGGCACTCAGAGCGCACATCATCGTGGCCGAGGTCGCAATGCCGTCGTCAACGATAATGACCGGACGGCCCTCGAGCGAAAGCGGTGGATTGTCGCCACGTAGTCGCTCCTCAAGCTGTTGCGCCTGCTGCCGCGCGCGATTGAAGAGCGTCTGCGCGATGCTTTGGGAAAAACCGGAAGCATGTTCGGTCGCTACCGCTTCGCCGTGTGCCGAAACAGCGCCAATTGCCAGTTCTGGCTGCATGGGGTGGCCGACTTTGCGGATGACGAGGACGTCGAGCGGCGCCTTGAGCGCTTCGGCCACGGCGGCCGCGACGATCACACCGCCTCTCGCAATGCCAAGGATGATGGTGCCGGGTTTGGGCCGCAGAACTCGAGCCAACTGTGTGCCGGCGGCACGCCGGTCGAGAAACGGCAGATCGGGTTCGTCGAGAGAATCTTCCACGGTTCGAGACTTCGACTGCGGCGCGAGACGTACCTTAGAAGCGGTTTTAGAAGTTGTTTTCGCTTCGTTCGAAGCTTGATTGCATGGGCCTCATGCCAAACTGACGTCCGAACTTCTGCTCGACAATAAAATGGTTGATTTCCGATTGGTCGCGCTCGGGGAGTCCAACAAAACGCAGGCCGTAGCGTGCTTGGTAGCCGGACGATTGCGGCAGCGCGTATACGACTCGAGCTCGCGCGTCGAAGCGACGGCCGACGCCGAGGCTCATCAGCAGCCCAATCGTGTCGCCGGGCCGCATGCGAACATGGGTTCGAACGCACGCGCCGCCGACCGATATATCCTCAAGAATTGCCTGCTGCTCGTTCGCCCACTCCGTTCGCACGCGAATCGGCTCGCTGATCATCACGCGAGGATGCGCCCGCGGATGGCGCAGGGTCACTGTCTTGTGGAAAACGCGACGTAACGAGTCTAAAAGCGCCACTCATATACTCCCGGCGAGGACCAACTTGTTGGTAGGGAATTCAAGAAATCTCTCATCGTGTCCCCCTCATGATAAGCAAGCACGCCTAGCCGGTCAAGGGTAATGGGTTCGTTTAGCCTATGCGCCGGGGAATGAGTTCTCCCGGTGTTAGCAAGTTGCCATCCAGGATGAAAGAGCTTGTCCGGAGGTTACGCGCCGCGCGTTTGTGTCGCGCCAGGCTCGAAGCGACCGCAGAAAACGAGGGGAGTGCGGTTCGGGAGCTGCACAGCCCGACGATTGTGAGCGTCACTTCGGTGTCGTTGCGCAGAACATCCGGCGAGTCGATGAGGGGTAACTCGCGGCTCACGTGCAGCGACCCGACTCGACGCTCGAACTCTGCGATAATCGAAGCGGCGAGATGCTCGACGCGCGTTTCCGAGCACAGCACAACGAAATTCACGCCGCCGAGATGGCCGACCAGACTCTGTTGCGCGTCAAACGCTTTCGCCGTCATGGTCAAGGTCTCGGCCAACAGGTTGATGACCTCGTCCCCGCGACCGAATCCATAGCGCTCGTTATAGAGGCGCAGATGATTGATGTCGACGTGCAACAGCGCAAAGGGTACGTTGCTGGTTGCTCGCCGTTCGATCTCTTGCGTCACGAGCATGCGGCCGGGCAGACCTGTCAGCGGATTTGAGTAGCGCGACACCGATGCTTGGAACTCGGTCATGGTGTGCAGCAAATCACGGACGGATACAACCCCTGAATAGTCGCCGTTCTCGAGCACGACGATTTCGTCATACATTTCTGAACGACGGCGATGCACAACTTTGCGAGCCACGTCGTCAATGGAATCGTTGACATCTACCGCCAGATACGAATCGTCCATAACCAAGCGTGCCGGCCGCTTCGCATAAATCGAATATCCAAATTGATGCGAGAGACGCTCGTAGAGCTTGGTTCGGCTCACGAGACCGACGGGCGTACCGCTGTCGGTCAGAACGACGCTGTCCAGATCGGGATTGCGGTCGAAAATCTCCATGACTTCCATGGTATACGCAGTCGGCGAAAGCGCCGGAGCGCGTCGCGTCACTGCGCTCACCGTCATGCGCTTGGGTGTCGGCGCAGTGCGGCTTGCCGAGGCACGCTCGCGAATGAAGGCAGCGATTTCGGCTTTGGGTTCGGCGAAAACCGACGACGGCCGTGCGAGCAGATATCCCTGGCCATACTCGACGCCGATTTCGATCAGCGTTGCGAGCTCTTCGATCGTCTCGATGCCCTCCGCAAGCACTCTGGCATCAATTCGTCGTGCAAAGATGATGATGGCGGAGACGAGTGCATTTTTGGCGCGGTCGCGGTCGATGTCACGAACGAGCGCGATGTCGAGTTTGATAAAATGTGGACGAACCTCGGTAACGGCGCGCAGCGAGTTGTGCCCAGCGCCGGCGTCATCGATCGCGACTTTGAATCCCTGGCGGCTGTAGTGGAGCAGCGTGCGTTTAAAAAGATCGAAGTCCTCGATCGCTTCTTTCTCGGTTATTTCGAGGACAATGCGATCCTGCGCCAAGCGGTTTTGGTCGACGACGTCGCGTGAGAGCGCCTCGTTGCGCTCCTCGAAAACGCGCGGGCTGATGTTCAGAAAGAGATAACATCCGGGCGGGATAGCGGACGCATTAGCGATCGCGCGAAAACGGCAGATGCGTTCGAGTTGCGCAGACACTCCCCGCTCGGCGGCGGTCGAAAATAGTGCGTCGGCACTTTCTAGCCGCGTGCCGATGGGTCCACGCGAGAGCGCTTCGTATCCGAGCACGCTTCCATCCGACAGCGAAACGATCGGCTGAAACAGGGTGCGTATGCGTTCTTCTTTGAGCAGACGGTCGAAATCATCGCCGCCGCCTTCGAGCGAACCGGAGGGTGCCTGATCGACAGCCCCGGGTGCGGCACTCGGATCCGGTTGCGGAAGCTCGTTTTCGCTGTCCGGCCCTTGCGGAAGCGGCGCGGAGTCACCCGTGACAAAGCCAAGCAACTTTCGAAAGCGCTTGTTGAGTTTAGAAGGGGTCATCGATGCATGCGCCGCCGCTCGCAAAATCGTAAGATACGTGCACTGGAAAGCCGGGTTGAAAACTCGCCAACTAGAGCGCCATGGGGCCCTACACGATTCATCGGCGGCCCGGTCCGAGGGGTTAACGTCCGTCACTCCCTTGTCCCGGCTATGTCTCGAGTAAGAGGACCTTTGGTGCATATGAAGGGCGCCCTCGGTCGAACGTAGCAACGCTCCTACAAAACAGATTTTCTGAAGCAACGGACCTTTGAAAACAACGGACCTTCGAAACACCAGACCTTTGAAACACCGGACCTTTGAAGCAACGGACCTTTAGGTCCGTTCCCCTGGAGACACCCACCCTATGGAAAAACAGTTCCCGCGCCTGACTGAGCCCATGGTGCGCGATGGCGAACGCCTGAAAATCGCAACGTGGGATGAAGCGCTCGATAAGGCAGCCGCTGGGATAGCCCATGCCGTCAAAACAGGCGGACCCAACGCTTTCGGTTTGTTTAGCTGCTCGAAAACGACGAACGAGCTGAACTTTCTCACGCAGAAGTTCACTCGCGCGGTCATCGGCTGCAACAACATCGATAGCTGCAATCGTACCTGACACGCTCCCAGCGTCGCCGGTCTGGCGGCGGTCTTCGGAGCAGGCGGCGGCACGAGCTCGTATCAGGAGGCCGAAGAGACCGACCTGATCATCTTGTGGGGATCGAACGCGCGCGAAACGCATCCGATTTTCTTTCACCACGTTCTCAAAGGCATTCGCAAGGGTGCGCATCTGGTCGTCGTGGATCCGCGCCGGACGGTTACTGCACAGTGGGCGGACACGTGGCTTGGGCTGAACGTTGGGACCGACATTGAGTTGTCAAACGCAATGGCGCATGAGATTCTCAAATGTGGCCTTGAGAACCGTAGCTTCATCGAGCGCGCGACCACCGGCTTCGAGGAATATCGAAAGTCGGTGGAATCCTATACGCCCGAGCACGCTGAACGCGTCACCGGAGTACCGGCAGACGTCATTCGTCAGGTAGCGCGCACCTACGCCTCCGCCGATCGAGCGCTCATCTGTTGGACGCTCGGAATCACCGAGCACCACAATGCGGTCGATAACGTCTTCGCGCTCATCAATCTCGCGCTTTTGACCGGACACGTTGGACGCTATGGGAGCGGACTGAACCCACTGCGTGGACAGAACAACGTGCAAGGTGGTGGCGACATGGGAGCGATCCCAGATCGCTTGCCGGGATTTCAACTCGTGAGTGACGATGCGCTGCGCGGCAAGTTCGAGCGAGCGTGGGGCGTCAAGATTCCCAGCGCGCGAGGCTGGCGGCTCAACGAGATGTTCGATGCGATGGAACGCGGGGACATGCGGGCGCTGTACGTGATTGGCGAAAATCCACTTGCATCTGAAGCTGACCGGCATCGCGCCGAACACATTTTGACCAACGTCGATCACCTCATCGTCCAGGATCTTTTCCTGACGCAAACTGCTGAACTCGCCGATGTCGTGTTCCCCGCCGCTGCCGGATGGTGCGAATCTGAAGGGACAGTGACAAACTCCGAGCGCCGCGTCCAGCGCGTGCGGAAGATCGTTGAGCCGCCAGGCGCTGCGCGCGATGATATCGAGATCGTCACTGATATGGCGCGACGACTTGGTCACGACCTCGGTCATCCGAGCGCGGAAGATCTATGGAATGAAGTGCGCAGCCTGAGTCCGATGCACGGCGGCATGTCATACAAGCGGCTCGAGAAAGAGGGTGGCCTGCGCTGGCCGTGCCCGGATGAGAACAGCCCTGGCGAACTTTTCTTGCACGGGCGACTGTGGGAAGAGCCGGTGCGCGGTCCGCGAGCACCTTTCAATGTCGTCAAGCAAGAGGGGCCCGTTGACGAAATCACCTCCGAATTCCCCATCTTGTTGACGACAGGGCGCAGGCTTGACGCATTCAACTCAGGTGTGCAAAGCGCGGGCTATACGTCGCCGCTCCGCCGCGGTGAATCACTCGATCTTTCGCCCGAGGACGCTGTACGGTACGGTGTGAGCAACGGTGAAGAAATAAAAGTGAGCTCGCGACGCGGTTCTGTCGTCGTGCCGGTGCGGATCGACGAGACTTTGCGGCCAGGCCTCGCCTTCATGACGTTTCATTTCGACATCCCCACGAACTTTCTGACGATTGAGGCGAACGATCCGAAATCCGGCACCGCGGAGTTCAAGGCTTCGGCAATACGAATCGATAAACTCGCGCGCACGCACGCTGCAGTCGGAGAATAATTTTGGACGTACACTTCACAGACGCGCAGCCGACCGATGCGGAGCGTGAGGCGGTTGATGCTCTGTTAGGTCCGCCCACCTCCGGTTGGGAAGGCGCGCCGCGAACGCAGGGGGATGGGCATGTCGCACTCGGCGGGCACGGCGCTCGCAGCCGGCGCGACCAGCTATTGCCCGCGCTGCACGCGATTTCCGACGGTGTTGGCTGGATCAGCGAAGGTGCAATTAACTATATCTGCCGCCGCTTGACGATTCCGCCCGCTGACGCATATGGCGTCGCAAGTTT
>DASZFB010000135.1:0-2681 GCA_035940275.1 Candidatus Eremiobacteraceae bacterium
TAGAAAGCGGTCGAGCGACGTCGTACTTGGCGCCGGCACCCCCAGCCAAGCAGCCTGTTCGGCAAGCTGCTCGTAGAGCGGCACGTCACCTTCATGAAGCATCGCGGGTGCACCGGTGAGCTGCTTCAATGCGGCGAGCGCGCCGACATGATCGATGTGTGCGTGCGTCGCGATGATCGCCTTTACTATCAGACTGTGGTGTTGCAGTATGGCAAAAATATGTTCGACATCGTCGCCTGGGTCGACGACGATGGCATGCTTTGTTTTCTCGTCACCGATGATGACGCAGTTGCATTGCAGCGGTCCAACCGGAAACTGTTCAAGAATCAAGGTAAAGCTTTGTGTTTGTGTGGCGGCGTGAGCTGCCCTGCCCGGGTTCACAGAGGTCCGCTGGTACCGCGTTGTCAAAACGCATACCGCTTTGGAAAAGACTTCCTTTCAAACACCAGCAACCGCAAACGAAAGAGCGGCCGATCTCGATTCTCGGATCGAGGCCTATATTAGCCGCACCGATCCGACGGATGCGGAGTTCGACCAGCTCTCGCTAGAGCTCTTCGTCTATCAGTACGAAAACAACGCACCGTATCGTAATCTGTGCGATCAGCAGGGCAGCACGCCCGCGAACGTCACGGCCTGGCAAGAAGCGCCCGCGTTGTCAGCAGCCTCGTTTGGCGATGCGCGCATCGCGTGCTTTCCCGAGGAACGCACGTCAGTGACATTTGTTTCGAGCGGCACGACTCGTGCCGGCGGCAGCCGTTCCGTCCACGAACTTGAGAACACGCGACTCTACGATGCATCGTTGCTCGCGCATTTTCGGCGAAGCGTTCTCCCGGATCTCGACAGGATTCGTATGGTCTTCCTGTCACCGCCCTTCGCGCAAGCGCCGCAATCGTCACTTGCGTACATGCTGTCGAAGATGTACTCGACATGTGGCAGTGGCGGTGGGTTCTTCATCAAAAACGACACGCTCAATGTTGAAGGCATCGCATTAGCGCTCCGCGAGAGCCACGAACCGCTGCTCCTTTTCGGCACTGCGTTTGCCTTCGTCCACTTCCTCGATCACTGCTCGGCAACTGAGTTGCGATTTTCTCTCCCGCGCGGCAGCCGCATCGTTGAGACCGGTGGTTTTAAGGGCAAGTCGCGATCGGTCGATCGTGAGGACCTCTACGATATGTTAACCCGGACCTTCGGAGTCGGCCGCGACATGTGCATCGCGGAGTACGGTATGTGCGAGCTGGGAAGCCAGTGGTACGATGCCAGTCTGTCCGATTCGCTCGCAGGACGCACACCACGGGAGCAGATCAAAGTCGGACCTCATTGGGTACGTACACTCGTCGTCGATCCGGTAACCGCGCGCGAGCTTCCGCCCGGGAGCACCGGCCTGCTGCAAGTATTCGATCTCAGCAACCGGGGCTCCGTAGCTGCGGTGCTTACCGGTGACTTGGTAGTGCAAGCCGAGGGCGGATTCGTGTATGTTGGTCGTTCAAATGCCGCACCGCCCAAGGGTTGCAGCATCACCGTTGACTCCATGCTCAACGCCCGTGACTGACACAATGTCGCTCACTGCTAGGCAAGCAGCCTTGTTGCGTGGTGCGGCGGAGTGGCGCAATCGAGACTCAGCCGTTCGCGCGCGCGCACGCGAAGCGATGAGCGGCGGGGAGTGGCCCGCGGAAGTGGTCGAGGTCGCGCTTCAGTCCGTGCTCCGCGACGCAGACGACACCTTGCGCGCGTGGCAAGCACCCGAATCCGGACTCACGGTGCTCGCTATACTGCCGGGTAACATCTTGGGACCAACGATTGCAACCGCCTACTGCGCAGCCGCGGCTGGGGCAAAGCTGATGCTCAAGTCATCGAGCCGCGAGCTACATCTCGCGGATATTGTCGCAGAGCAGTTCGAGCAGCTGGGCCCGCCGGTTGCCGGAACCCTGCAGCCGATGCGGTGGAGCGGTGGTGATGAAGACTTCGAAGCTAAGGTCTTTCCGCTCGCGCAGCGTATCGTCGTCTTTGGCGATGACGCCACGACTTCAGACGTCAAACGCCGCGCTCCAAAAGGAACGTTAGTCACAGAATACGGCAGCGCGTACAGTCTCGGTTTTGTGCCGGCGGGGAGCGACGTGGCCGAAGCAGCAGACGCTGCGGCTCACGATGTCGCACTTTTTGACCAGCGCGGTTGCCTTTCACCGCAGACCATCTATGTCGAAGGAACGGAGGCCCAAGCCATCCTCTTTGCTCGCTCGTTGAGCCTATCGCTCGAGAAGGTCGGCCGCGTGCTTCCCCGAGCTCCCGCAGGCGAAGCGGAGCGGACAGCGGTCGCCGAGTTTATCCGGCGGCTGATGGCACGCGCGCTCCCGCCTGCGACTCACGCGCTTGGTACTGTGTTCGTAGGGCCGGTGAAAGCTGACGTCGCCGAATACGTCATCGGTGCTGAGCCATTTTCCAACCCCGTTTGCCCCGGCTTCGGCAGATTGGTTATCGTCAAACCATGCACTGATTGCGCACAAGCCGCTTCAGCCGCGAAGACTCTTGGCCGCCACCTCGACACCGTTGGAGTTGCAGGGCAGCCCACGCCCGCGTTGCGACGCTTGTTTGTCGAAGCCGGCGCCTTGCGAGTGTGCTCGCTCGGCGAGATGCAGCGCCCGCCATTTGGCTACCGTCCTCGTATCGCAGACTTCGCTGAGGAA
>DASZFB010000136.1:0-3421 GCA_035940275.1 Candidatus Eremiobacteraceae bacterium
TCTATAACGCTTATTCTTCTTCACCGCTTGGGCGCACTCCGGTGAACAAAGATACGCTCCTCGCCCGTCTCCCCGGCCCGACGGATCGGCCGCCCACCCGTCTTTGCCGCGCACGAAACGCGTGAGCCGCTCTTTTTGGACGCGACTTTTGCAAACGACGCACTGTCGCACGGGCACATGGCCTTTACTCACCTTCGTCAGTCTCGTCCTCGGAACCCGCGCGTTGCAGCTCCTGCAGCTTACGGATGAGATCTTCGTCCTCAGCGAGCAACTCCGGCGTTAATTCGGTGCCCGTTTCCTCGGCCGCGATCTCAGCCATGGCCGCAACGTGCTCGTGTTCCTTTTCCTCTTCGACACGTTGCTCGACAAGTTCTGCCCACTGCTCTTCGCTGTGGATGTCTATGCGCCAACTGGTGAGCTTTGCGGCCAAGCGAACGTTTTGCCCTTCCTTGCCGATGGCGAGTGAGAGCTGATGCTCGGGTACGACCGCTTCAGCAAGATGCTCGCGCTCGTTGAGGTGCACTGCAATGACCTTCGCCGGTTGCAGCGAGTTGGCGACATAGGCGGCAGGATCAGCCGCCCATTGAATGACGTCAATTTTCTCGCCGTGCAGCTCTTCGCTAATATTGTTAACGCGCGAGCTGCGCGGACCGAGGCACGCACCGACGGCATCGATGTCTTCTTCTTCTGTCCACACGGAAACTTTGGAGCGCGAACCGGCTTCGCGCGCGACGTCCTTGATTTCCACGAGGCCTTGATCAACTTCGGGAATCTCTTGCTCGAACAAGCGACGCACGAGGTTGGGGTGGCTGCGCGAAAGGATGACCTGCGGACCCTTGTTCGTCTTGCGCACTTCCATGACGTAAACGCGAATGCGGGAACCGATGCGGAAACTCTCACCCAGCACTTGCTCGGAGAGTGGAAGGATCGCCTCCGCCTTGTCGAGGTCGACGAACATGTTGCGTTGTTCGTAACGCTGGACGGTGCCGGTGACGAGTTTGTCGAGCCGCTCGTTGAACTCGTCAAAGACCATATCGCGCTCCGCCTCGCGGATGCGCTGGACAATCACTTGCTTGGCCGTCTGCGCGGCGATGCGTCCGAATTCTTTGGGAGTCACCTCAATGTCGAAGTTGTCGCCAATCTTGTATTTGCTCCCGGCTTCCGCCGAGGCAATCTCGATCGTTGGATCCGTGACTTCTTCGACAACTGCCCGGCGAGCAAATACGCGGTAGGACCCGTCGGTCCGGTCGATCGTAACAATAGGATTGCCGACAGCTTCAGCCTCACGCACGAAATTGCGCTTATAGGCAGAGATGAGTGCGGCTTCGAGCGCTTCGATCAGCGTCTCAGCCGGCAAGTTACGGTCACGCTCCAACTCTTTCAGGGCTTCGATAAGCTCGGGGTTGGGCTTGGCCGGGGCGACAGCTGCAGAGCCGTTGCCGGCCGCAGTCTTCTTAAGCGTCTTTCGTGGCGCCATCGTTTATTGTTCCATCCATCCGTCTTAGACTACGAAAGGAGTGGGCAACCCACTCCTTTTCAGGACATCACGTGTATTTTACCAGATGGACGCAGGGGTCCGCAAGGGGTTAAGTCACTCGTTGGTCGGCTGTCTTGGACCTTACTCGAGTGTAAAGACGTACACGATTATTGCTGTAGCCGTGACCGGGGTGAACCCTACGAGCGGCTCCGTGTATGTCGATGCCCGAGCAGCCGTTAACGAAGCCCTATCGAGTGCACCCGACCCCGATGACTTATACACCCAGCTAGAGATGATGTTGCCCGATTTGCCAATCGTCACGCCGATAAGAGCTGTACCCTGGATATTCCCTTCTTTAGCGGTCATGGGATATTCTGGATGGACTCGCTTCAGCATGCGCATCGGCGGATCGATGAGAGAGGCGACCATCTCCCGGTTTTGCGAGAGCGCGCTATCGTCAAAATGCCACTGCGTTTGTATGACTCCCGACTGAGACAAGGTGACTGGCGCCTCGGTGCACGTAACCACCTCTTGAGTATCCAGTCGAGAAACCTCTTGAACAGCCACGGCGGTAATGTCGACCGACTTCCAAGGAAAGAGTAACATGGCCTCGCGGTCGGGCATGAGAGCGGCCGGTGGGTAGGCGATGAAATCGACCTCGGGCGAATAAACCGTATTTGCATGCTGAGCGCCACTGGTAATGACTTTAAATCGCAAGGCCATCGGGCCTGCCGTTGTTGCTTTTAATGAAATCTGGTATTGGGCGAAATTCTGCGGGGAACCGATGCTGTTGAGAAAGAGCCACTCGACGGAAACTGGGCATTTAGCGGCTGCGGGTTGCGTCAACACTGCGATACAAAAAAGGCCAGAGATCGTAATCCACAGCGTTTTCACGATCGGTCGTTCTGCTATGTCTTCTTTCGTAAGTCCTCTCGTGGGTCGTATACCAAGTTGGCGCGTTTGATCGCGGGATACGGCAGCGGCGTCAATCCCGCATATTTGTCTTCAACCGTGACCGCGGTATCATCTGCGTGCGAGATCGGACCGGTGAACTCCACGCGATTTTTGATTCGTAGCGTCGTGATGACGTTGATCTCGCGGCCACGAAAACGTTTGAAATGTTCGGGTCGCAGAAGCGGCCGCGCAAGTCCGGCCGAAGCGACTTCTAATTGGAAAAGTGGTGGGGGCGGCGGCAGCTCTTCCATCCGGTTCTCGATATAGCGAGCTACTGCTTCGCACAGGTTGGAATCCACGCCGCCTTCACGATCGATCGTGACGCTGAGGTGGTACACGCCACGCTCTTTACGGATGCTGCGCTTGAGAAACTCGATATCATGGAACTGCGGCAGCTGTGTCATGCGCTCGCAGATCACTTCGAATTCGCGTTCCCCGAACTGTGCAGTCATAGCAACCGCTGCATCTCGGCAATTTCGACGCCGGCACCGCTTAGCGCTTTGCGAACTGCTGAGGCGACGTCGACTGCGTTCGGCGTGTCGCCATGAATGCACACGGTGTGCGCTTGGATCGGTATCGCTTTTCCGGTGCTCGTCGTGACTCGCTGGTTTACTACGATATCGACGGCCTGCGCTGCGGCCTGCTTCGGATCCTCGATGATTGCGTTGGGATGCGCGCGGCTCCGCAGCGAGCCGTCGGGCTCGTACACGCGGTCGCAAAAAGCCTCAGCCGCGACGCGCAGCCCTGCGGCCCTTCCCGCCGCAACGGCGTGCGACCCCGCCAGACCAACAAGAATAAGATTCTTGTCGTAGGTAACGACCGCATCCGCAACCGCCGCGGCCAGCGCCGCGTTTTTTGCTGCGTCATTGTAGAGAGCTCCGTGCGGTTTGACGTGCACGAGCGTTACACCGAGCGAACGCGCCACTGCGTCGACCGCGCCGACTTGGTAAATGATGACGTGACGCAGTTCGTCGGCGGGCATGTCGATCG
>DASZFB010000137.1:0-3123 GCA_035940275.1 Candidatus Eremiobacteraceae bacterium
CTCCTCATCGTCGTAGACATGAATGTGTGCGATGCGATCCGAAAAAAGTGACGCATTCGCGTTTGAGCAGACAGCGCCAAACGATGCGTCGGGAAATGCCCGGCGCAGTCCCTCGAGGGCAGGAACGCATAGCGCCGCATCGCCGACGCCATCGAGCCGGACAAGGAGTATCGCTTCGCGCTCTAACATTCCGCGCGTCGCAAAGCAGTCTTAAGCGCGTCGAGATACGCTGCGTCCACAAGCGCCTCGGATGCGACGGCCTCCAGGACGGAACCCGGTCGTGCCGCGCGCACGAGACGTTCGTACAACGCTCGCAAGGGTTTAGCGTTGACGATTGCTCCGCGCGCGAAGTTTACGCCGTAAGCACCGGTCGCAAGACGAACCGGCCACGACGGCGCTTTGCGAACGAAGCGAGCCGCCATCGTACCTTTTTCAACTGCCAGCTGGCGCCGGCGCTCGAGCGTCATCGCGCGCGGCGGTTTGATATGATAGATGTAGGCTGGCCACGCGAAAATGCGCGCCAGACCGCGCGCGCGCAGGCGAATGCCGATGTCGGTGTCTTCCCATCCGTAAAGATCGTACCGTTCGTCGAATCCACCAACTGCTTCGAGGTCGGCCTTCGCCACGCTCACGTTGCACGTGCAAAAAAACGCGCGCGAGTAGTGTCGCGCAGAGGGCACGACGCGCTGGTCTTTGTCGGGCACGTTGATGATAGGTCCTGAAACAACTGACGGATGCTTCTCATCGTGCACACGCACGTGCTCCGCCACAAAGTCTTGCGGCGCGACGGTATCGTCATCGCAGAAGATCACGATGCGTCCGCCGGCCGCGGCGATTCCCGCGTTGCGTGCCTTCGCGCGGTTGGGATCCGAGACGAATACCCCGCGCACATTTGTGTTCGCGTACTGGGCGATCACAGCTTGGGTCGAATCCTGCGATCCGTTATCGACGACGACGATTTCGAACTGCTCGCGTTTGGATTGCTTGGCAAGTGCGTCGAGGCAATCGGCAAGCTGCGTCGCGCGATTGTGCGTGGCGATGACGACGCTCGCGATCGGCATGGGGCTACACAGCCATCCGCGGTGCCGCGATTTTCTCCGCGAGCGCGAGCACCTCAGCCGCCATGCGCTGCGCTGCGCCAACATCTTTCGCGTATAAATCGCTCAGCGTCTCGCCCATCACGCGCATCGCGTGAGGATCGTCGAGCAGCTCTGCCGCCTTCACCGCAACCTCGTGCGGCGTAAGGATGCCTCGCACCTCAGGCGCAACGAAACGGCCCGCATCAACATTCGGCTGCGCAAACATCGGTATGCGCTCGGCGACCCTACGTACGATCCAACGCTTGAGCGGGCGCCCGATGAACGGCACATGATGCAGATATGCCGCAACACCGTTCATCGCTATTTCGTCCACGCGATTCAGCGGCACTGCGACGAGCAGTGCGCGACCGAGAACCGCCGCTTCCATGCATTTTGTTCCTGGAATGCTGATCACGAGCTGACTTTTCGCGATCGAGCCGTAATCGGACGATCGGTCGACGGCAAAGCGAGCGCCATCAACGGCGATGCTCCTGCCTGCGTCATCGTATCTACCTTGGACGCCGAAGTGCTGCGGATCGCCCGACCACTCGACGCTGGCTTTCAACTCTTCATCTGTATTGAACGGTGATAGAACAAACGTTACATCAAGGCCCGGGCGAAGCTTCACGAGATCCTGCGCGACGGCCAAAAAGAACGGCATGAGGAAACGCAGCTCGTATGGACGGCTCCCGGGGAGAATGCAGACCCCCGAACCTATGCCCGGCGGCGGAGGCGGAACGCGAAGAGATCCTACGACTGAGTCTGCCACAAGATTTCCGACGACACGTACGCGATCCGGTGGCGCGCCCATCGCGCGAAATTCTTGAGCGTTCTGTTCGTCGAGCGCAAAAAAACGCTCGAAAAGTCTCGCATACGAACGGCGCGTGAACTTGTACGTCATAGGCGCAAGCCCGAGCCGGCGCGCAATCGTCGCGGCATGAAAGAGATCGCCGCCGAGGTACTGCAGCAGACCGTTTGTCCGTTCCATCCCGACGACGTGGCGGCCAAGCAAAAAGCGGCCGTACGAATGCGGATCGATGACGCGTGATTGAGGAAACATCGATTGCAGCAGCTCGGTTTCCGAGCCGGTCGCATAGGAGCACGGGAGCACAATCGTCGTGACGCGTGCGTCCGGCTGGGCTTCGTAGATAGCGCGCAGGAACGGCCGTGTCCAGCCCATCACTTCGCCGGGACCGTTCGCTGTAACAAAAATATTTGGTCGAGTCATCGTGATAGGCGTTCCACGAGCGACGAGGTTGAGTGACCTTCGACGTGCGGAGCAAAGACCACGACCCCGCCCACATCTTTCACCGCTCCGGCCTCGGGCAATTCGCTGCGCTCATACGCCGCATCTTTCACGTGAATGTCGGGGCGAACGATCCGTATGGTTTCGTTGGGCCGCAGCTCGTCGTAAATGCACACGTAATCGACAGCCGCAAGCGCGGCGAGCACCTCGGCGCGTTCCGCGTCCGCGACGATAGGGCGCAACGGACCCTTGTCAAGCTGGCGCACCGATGCATCTGAGTTTACGCCGACGACGAGCACCGCACCGAGGCTGCGCGCATACTCGAGATAGCGCACGTGACCGACGTGAATGAGATCGAAAACGCCGCAGGTGAACACAACCTTGCCGCCATTTTCTTTTACTTTGGCGACGCGCGATGCTATCTCTGTACGATCGAGGACCTTATCTGCGGCGCGCACGGGGCTTTGCGCGCGAAGCGGCCACTGGTTGTGGTCGCACCACGCCTTCCAAGACGGCGAATTTCAAGATTTCCTCGGGCGTCGCCGTCGCAGTTCCAAGCTTTTCGACGACGACGCCGGCAGCAACGTTCGCAAGCGTCACCGCGCGGTCGATCGGTGCCCCTGCAGCAAGCGCAAGAGTCAACGTCGACATGACTGTATCGCCCGCGCCGCTCACATCGTACACTTGGCGCGCCATCGCTGGAATCGACAGCGGCGCACCTTTTCTTGAATAGAGCGTCATGCCGTGCTCGCCTTGCGTGATGAGCACGTGTTTGGCGTGCGTTCGCTGCATGAGGAT
>DASZFB010000138.1:0-3663 GCA_035940275.1 Candidatus Eremiobacteraceae bacterium
GCACAACGTCAGGTGGCGAAGCGCAAGCGTGGTGGTTCAGGCCGACGTGGAGCGGTCAAGCACCTTGCTAGAGCGCACGATGCGCTACGGTGGGCGCGTCGGGACTGGCACCACAAGCTGGCGAACATGCTCGTTCGGAACTGTGACCGCATTGTGCTTGAGAAACTGCACATCACCAATATGACCAGCAGTGCTCGTGGCACAGTTGAGCAGCCTGGTCGTAACGTCGCGGCCAAAGCAGCCTTGAACAGAAAGATCTTAGACGCCGGATGGCGTCAATTTGCAAACATGTTACTGGCCAAAGCGGAAGAAGCTGGGCGAGCAGTAGTGTTTGTGAAGGCACAGTACAGTTCGCAGACCTGCGCTGAATGTGGTTATGTTGCGTCTGAGAATCGGCGCAGCCAAGCCTCATTTGTATGCGGGCGATGCCGACACAGCGATCATGCCGATGTGAACGCGGCAAAGATCATCTTAAAGTGGGCGGAGTTGCCGCCTGCGGGTAGCGGCGCCGAGTTGTCGGACCGCCTAGATCCGCGAAGTGCTCTATCCCGGGCGAGGACCCCGGTCGCGCAACGTGTTGCGTGAGGGCGCATCCAACGAAAAGCCAGCTGATCGAAGGATTGTCATGACCCAGAAAACCCCGATCACAGTTGCGTACGGTGATGGCATCGGACCGGAGATCATGCGAGCGACGCTCGACATTATTACCGCCGGCGGCGCGCAACTCGATATAGAAGAGATCGAGATCGGAGAAAAGGTCTACCTTTCGGGCAATCCCAGCGGCATCGCGCCGAGCGCGTGGGACTCGCTGCGACGCACGCGCGTTTTCCTCAAAGCACCCATCACGACACCACAGGGCGGCGGTTATAAAAGTCTCAACGTCACGACGCGCACCGCCTTGGGTCTTTATGCAAACGTGCGACCGGCTGTCGCCTATGCACCGTTTGTGGAAACCAAGTATCCGGGCATGAACGTGATCATCGTTCGCGAGAACGAAGAAGACGTGTACGGTGGCATCGAGTATCGCCAAACCCAGCAGATGACGGAAGCTCTCAAGCTCATCTCACGCCCAGGCACCGAAAAAATCGTCCGCTTTGCCTTTGAGTATGCACGGACGAATGCACGCAAGAAAGTCACCTGCTTCGCCAAGGATAACATTCTCAAGATCACCGATGGCCTTTTCCATAAGATATTTGACGAGATCGCAGCACAGTACCCGGATCTCGAGCACGAGTTTTGGATCGTCGACATAGGTGCGGCGAAACTCGCCGACACGCCGGAAGCCTTTGATGTGCTCGTGTTGCCAAATCTTTACGGTGATATACTCTCCGATGTGGCAGCGCAGATCGCAGGCTCCGTCGGTCTGGCGGGATCGGCCAATATCGGTGACGTCGCCGCTATGTTTGAGGCTATCCATGGCTCAGCACCACGTCGAGCAGGACAGAACTTGGCGAATCCGTCGGGCTTGCTGCAGGGAGCCGTGCTTATGCTCGTCCACATTGGCCAGATCGAGGTTGCAGCTCGCGTACAGAACGCTTGGCTCAAAACAATCGAAGACGGCATCCACACCTACGACATCTATAAGGAAGGTGTGAGTAAGCAGAAGGTCGGCACAAAAGAATTCGCTCAAGCAGTGATCGCTCGGATCGGCCAAGCGCCGACGACATTGCCGGCAGCAAAGTACGGCCCTGCCCGGGCGAGCAAAGCGGAGCCAGCGGCCAAGGCGGCTGCTTCGCAAACCAAGACGCTCGTCGGCGTCGACGTGTACCTCGATTGGACCAAAGGGCGACCCGACGAGCTCGGAGCGGGGCTCTCCAAGCTGGGCGGCGAGAAAACCCGGCTGCAGGCCGTCTTTAACCGGGGCACGGTCGTGTGGCCTAACGGTTTTCCTGAGACCTTTTGTACCGATCACTGGCGCGCGCGCTTCCTGGGCACTGACGGCGCCAAGCTCGATCACCGCGACGTGCTCGCGCTGCTTGGACGTATCGACGAAGCGGGCTATGATTTCATCAAGACGGAACATCTCTACAATTTTGACGGCAAACCCGGCTACTCGGCCGGCCCCGCCTAGAATGAACTTTGAAGCAACAGCGCTTTGAAGCAACGGACCTTTGAAGCAACGGACCTTTAGGTCCGTTAAGACAGCGAAAGGCGACCCTGACGATGGACACGTTCAAGACGAAGGCGACCCTCGACGTCGGTGGACGCCAAGTCTCGTACTATAGTCTGCCGGCACTTGAGAAGGCTGGCGTCGGACATCCATCGCGTCTTCCATTCTCGCTCAAAGTGCTCTTAGAAAATCTCCTGCGCCGCGAGGACGGGCGATCTGTCACTGCCGAGCACATCAAAGCGCTGGCGAGTTGGGATCCCAAAGCTCCGACGAAGACCAATATTGCAATGCAGCCCGCTCGCGTGCTCCTTCAAGACTTCACCGGTGTTCCGGCGGTCGTAGACCTTGCTGCGATGCGCGACGCGATGGCAGATTTGGGTGGAGATCCCAAACGCATCAACCCGTTGCAAGACGTCGAGCTGGTCATCGACCACTCCGTGCAAGTGGATGCCTGGGGCAACGCGGATGCTTTCCGCGTCAACGCAGATCTCGAAAACGAGCGCAACCGCGAGCGCTACGAGCTGCTGAAGTGGGCGCAACAATCGGTGAACCGCTTTGTCGTGTTGCCGCCGGACACGGGCATCGTCCACCAAGTCAATCTTGAATATTTGGCCCGCGTCGTGTTCGAAGAGCAACGCAATGGCGAAACGCTGGCGTATCCCGACTCGCTCGTCGGCACGGACTCCCACACGACGATGGTCAACGGACTCGGCGTCCTTGGCTGGGGCGTTGGCGGCATTGAAGCTGAGGCAGCAATGCTCGGACAACCGCAAACAATGCTCGTGCCTGAGGTAATCGGCTTTCGGCTCACCGGCAAACTGCCCGAAGGCGCAACCGCAACCGATCTCGTGCTCACCGTTGCCGAGATTCTGCGCAAGCGCGGCGTCGTCAACAGATTCGTGGAGTTTTTCGGCTCCGGATTGAGCAACCTCAGCGTCGCCGATCGTGCCACGATAGGCAACATGTCGCCGGAATACGGATCGACTGTCGCCATATTCCCGATCGATGAACTTACGCTTGACTATCTCAAGCTCACGGGCCGCTCCAAGGAGCGCATCGATCTTGTTCGCGCCTACGCGAAGGTTCAGGGGCTCTTCCGCACCGATCAATCTCCGGATCCACTCTTCACTGACATCCTGGAATTGGATTTGAATACAGTGGAGCCGTCGCTTGCCGGGCCTAAGCGTCCGCAGGACCGAGTGCCGCTGCGCATTGCCAAGTCTTCATTTGAAGAAGCGCTTCGCGCGTTCGAGCAAGGTCGAGGTCCCGTGAAGACGCCGTCGTTTGCGGTGGAGAGGATGGTCGACGAAGGAGGCGCTGTTGCAACCGTACCCAGCGCGCGCCGCAAAGCAAAGTACAAGGGGCCCGACGGTCAGCACGTCGAGCTCCATGACGGTGCCGTTGTCATCGCCGCCATCACGAGCTGTACCAACACCTCCAACCCCAGCGTCATGATCGGCGCCGGCCTCTTGGCAAAGAAGGCAGTCGAACGTGGATTGCGTGCAAAGCCGTGGGTGAAGACAAGCTTAGCGCCCGGTTCCAAAGTCGTTACG
>DASZFB010000139.1:0-4929 GCA_035940275.1 Candidatus Eremiobacteraceae bacterium
GCATCGTGGCTGACGCCCGGTTTGAAGCTCGGCCAGCTCGCGCTGCTCTACGGGGCCGACGACATGGGCGGCACGATCCTCGAAGAACGCGTGGTGACCTTAGCAGGTAGTACAAATGTGGCGACGCGCAAAGATTTGGAGAAGACGATTCGCCAGGCCGGCTACATTCCGGCAATCCGCGACACGTACTTCAACCGCCGGGATTACCCGCTCGCCACACCCGCCTAACATCCGTGCCAGGCTTTGTCAGCCACATAGACTTTCGAGTGCGCAACGCGGCGGAGGCGCTGCCGTTCTATGACGCCTTGTTTGCGGCGCTCGGCATGCGAGAAGGGCCGACCCGTACAGCTGTGAAGTCGTACGCGCGCTGGGACCCGGACGGCGTCCGCATCGAATGGTTCAACCTCTACGAGGATTCGGCGTCGATGCCGTCGCCGACGCGCATTGCGTTTCGGGTTAACTCAAATACTGAAGTCGACGAAGTCTTCCAAGCGATTCGCGCTTATGCACGCAACATTGAGGGGCCCGAGTCCGTGGAACGCGGGGGAAAGTACAACATGTCCTACTACGGACTATTCTTTGAAGACACGTTCGGGAATAAGTTCGAAGTCTGCAACTGCATTATGCGGCGGTAAAAAAAAAGAAGAACGGACCTAAAGGTCCGTTGCTTCAAAGGTCCGTTGCTTCAATAGGCCGTTGCTCCAACAGACCCTACCGTGAAACGAGTCGGAAAAACTCGAGCAAGCTCTCCAGTGGCGGCGGTAGGGGCGATCCTTGCAACACGGCTGTGAAGAATCCATCGCGAACGGCATCCGGGGCGAATCGAGCGAGCCGCCGCACAAACTCCTTCAGGTTTAATTCGGTCGAGTAAGTTGCCGTGTCTTCAAGCGCCTTTCGGAAATTGAACGACGACGCGTTCAGATACCACAGCTCCGGCAATTTGTCGATGCGCAGGGCGATCGCATAGTAAAGCTCTTCACTCACGACCTCAGTGCCGGTGCGCTGGCCCGGATCGAACGTGGCGTGCGGAAGGCGGCCGGTTGCTTTCAGGGCGGTCGAGCTGAGGGCGACTCCTTGCGCCTTGGGTGGTGTGCGTGTCACGGACACGTGCCGAATTCGAGCACCGTACAAGGAGCGTATTTCTTCTGCGACTACCAGACGCTCGTCACCGCCATCAGCGAGCTGGATCCGCACACGGTGCTGGGGCAGCTCGAAGACCAGCGTGCCGATGCGCGCGTTGGGCGGCATCGAAACGCCGAAGTCCTCTTCCTCCTGCGGAACTTCTGGAGCGTGTTCATGCTCGTCCATTATCGCTTGCCTCGCCACGGATCCGACGTGAAGTTAAAAACGTGAACGTCGGGATAGAGTCCTGCGACTCGTGCCTTTGTGAATGATTCGATCAGGTTCATGCCCGCATCGTTGACGTACGTTACCTGGGCTATATTGAATGGCGCCAGCGCATCGTTTGCGTTCGCAGCTGCCAACTCAATAATCACGTGATCGGTTTCGTCATAGATATCCTTCGTACGCGTGTCACTCGTCTTCTCGATCGCATCATACGATTCTCGATGACCGATGCGGTGGCGCGGGTGCGCCGCCACCGCCGCGTACATGTCGTCCTCGGACATGCCGATCGTGACGCCAAACGGGCCACGAAATTGCGGATCGCTGTTGATCGAAAGCGCAACGACCTCGCCATTTTGCACTAACACTTGTCCGAATGGATAGGTCAGAACTTCTGCGGCAACGTTTGTCCCCGGAAGAGAGAATGGGCCGTCCGATTGTGGCTTCCCAAGAATCTCGATCGCGCGAGTTTTCGTGATACCGGGTACCGCGCCGGGTTTGTAGCCGTCACTTGGCGGCGCGGCATGTCCGCAGCCACTGAGCGCGATTGTCGCTGCGACCAAAAGAGTGGTCAACGAGAAGCTGCGCGCGTCTGTCAACTTGCCCCCATCCTAGCGATCCGCGCCGACCTCGCACGATTCAAATGCGAAGGTATAGACACCAAGCCCGTATTCGATCGGCCGCAATCGTAGATCGTGGTGCCCAAAATGGCGGTTCATCACAAGCTCGTAAGCTCGTGGCGCGTCTACGACCACGTACGAGTGGTCCGAAGAGTCAAAGCGGATGTCGGCGCCTGCATCCTGTCGCGCGAGGGGCTTCCCATCTTGATCTACATATACAGTAATCGGCTTCCCACCCTCCGGTTTCAAGACCGAAACCACCTGGATGGCGTGGTAACGAAGGTCGAGGTGGTCGACTGCCGCGTCGTCGGCTCGCGCGTGCACCATGGCCTGCTCCGCGTTATACCACGGGCCCTGCAAGTAAACCAAACCGTCAAAATGGTTGCGCCCTGAGTCGCTATATTTGACGACCTCGCCGCGGTGGTATCCCTCGCGGTTGCCCAACGCCGCATCGGGCGCGTGCCACAACCCGACGTACACTTCGGGTGTCTGCGGGTAACAGACTGCGCCCGGTTTCGTGTAACTGTCAACCGATAGCAAACCCATTGGTTCGGGCAGCTTCACGCCGGGCTGCGCTTTGCGGATAAGATCTTGAATCTTGCGCTCCGTCGCTGGGTAATCACCTTCGCCGACATGGTCGAGCACGATGCGACCATCACCGTTGAAAAGAAACTCGTGCGGCCAGTATTCATTGTGATAACGCATCCAGATCTCTTTATTGCCGTCGATCGCGACGGGCCAGCTGACGCCGAGTCTCTGATCTGCCGCGGCCACGTTCGCTTTGTCACCGGAAAACGTGAATTCCGGTGTGTGCACGCCGACGACGACAAACCCGTACTGTTTGTAACGGTCATACCAAGTCTTGACGTACGGGAGTTCCTTGAGGCAGTTCACGCAGGTGTACTCCCAAAAATCAACGAGCACAATCTTCCCACGCAACGCATCAACGGTGAGCGGTGGCGAGTTGAGCCAGCCGGTGTTTCCGTCGAAGGACTGGATTGTTCGGATCTCAGCGTGAGCCGGCAGTGGCATGCCGCCCAAGACCGCGGCCGCTGCGAGAACGGCAAGCGCGTTCAAAACGGCTCGATAATACCGGATGCGAGCACCTCCTCGTCTGCATCATCGTAGAGAACAAGCAGCTGACCGGGCGCGAGCATAGGCACAGGTGTATCGAAGTCTACCAAGAGACATTGTGCATCGGCGCTGAGGCGCACGCGCGCCGGAATGCCGGCGCTGCGATAGCGGCAGACAGCCAAGCCGGTTGCGAAGCCGCGTGCAAAACGATCGGGCCGCACAATGTTCGCGGCAGAACACGTGACGCTATGGCGCGCGAGATCGTCGCGCCGGCCGAGGACGACTTCATTTGTTTGCCGGTCGGTGCGCACGACATACCACGGACCATCACGCAATGTGTCGGGCAAGCCCTTGCGCTGTCCAACGGTGTAGCCGAGCAATCCGGTATGACGCCCAAGCTCTTGTCCGTCGACGGTCACGAAGTTCCCAGCGGTCGCACTCTCGGGGAAGCGCTCCAGAATGAACGAGCGATAGTCGCCGTCCACAAAACACAGATCGACGGAATCCGGCTTCTCGGCGACGCCCAGTTCAAGATCCCGAGCCACACACCGCGTCTGCTCCTTCGTGTAGTCACCTAAGGGCATGAGAATAGCAGCGAGTTGAGCCGGTCGCAGGCCGGCTAACATGTACGACTGGTCCTTGGAGCGATCGACCGCGCGCAACAGATGCGGGCCGGTATCGTCAACGAACGCGCGCGCGTAGTGCCCAGTGACGAGTGTCACGGCTCCGAGCGCACGAGCGAACCCGAGAAGAGCGCCGAACTTGACCAAGTTGTTGCAAGCCACGCACGGGTTGGGTGTGCGCCCGGCAAGATACTCGCGACAAAAATAGCCGACCACCGCTTTACTGAACGCCGCCTCGAAATTGACGATATAATGAGGTATACCGACCACTTCTGCGGCGTCTTTTGCATCCGCATAGGCGGTCGGACCACAGCACTGCCGGACTTTTTCGCTCAAGCTTCCGGGTCCAGGACTCCACAAACGCATGGTTACGCCGACCGCATCGACGCCTGCGCGGGCCGCCAGAGCAGTCGAAACGGCACTATCAACCCCGCCACTCATAGCGGCAAGGCATGTGCCTGCTGTCGCCGGCCGCCAAGAGGCAACGGGCGTGACGGGCGGGTTGTCGACTATCACAAAGCTCATTGTTTTCGACTGGGGCGAACGGTCCAGCAAGGGACAATCACAGAGCATTCCCAATTCTTTCCAACGGCGCTGCGCTCATCTAATTCCCGCATGCTTTCGTACACCGCCGTCGTCCTCTGCTGGACTCGGCCGGCTTTCCGTCCTCGAAAACGCGCACACATTTTCTCGCACGCCACTAACGAGACAGCCATGGGATACATAGGCGAACAGCTCTCGACCGCCCGGCGCGAACTCGGCCTCACCACAAAGGAGGTGGCCGAGCGACTGCGCATGCGCAGAATGTTTGTCGAAGCTCTCGAACGCGAAGAATGGGCGACGATTGGCGAGTTTGTTTACGTACGCGGCTTCTTAAAGAATTACGCACGGCTGCTTGGATTGGATGCAGCCGCGGTTGCGCAACAGTTGTCGAACGAGTACGCTCCAGAAATCGCAGCGCCGCGACCGACCCTCGAGTCGCTTGCCGGTTCTGGTCTCTCCAGCGTGCGCTTGGAAAACGAAATCGGATCTCGCGCGTGGTTTCCGTGGGTCCTGGGATCGCTGACCGCGATCGCGGCACTCCTTGTCGTGATGGTCGGCATCAGTGTGGTCGGTTTGTTTTCAAGCGCGAACAAACGCGTGAACGATGCAACCCAGACCGCCGCACAAACGAGCACCACTTCGACAACGCAAATCCCTGGGGCTGCGACCTTGACTGAGACGACGAGCGATGCCCAAGGGCGCGACAACGGCGTAAACCTTCGTCT
>DASZFB010000140.1:0-4147 GCA_035940275.1 Candidatus Eremiobacteraceae bacterium
CGAAATAAGTATCCAACCGCGAGACGATCGAGGCATCGGCGTATCCTGGATCGAAGGACGCGAGTGCGCGCTCGTCGGCGCTTAGACCAAGTTCGGTTGCTAGCGCCGCGTCGCTTAGGGCTCGGCTTTCAATCGTGCGGAACGCGCTCCACAACGATGTTACGGCGCGCCGCAACGTTTCGAGCCGCTCGTGTGTGATGAAAGAAGGTCGAAGCGACCGGCACTGCACGACGCCGCCGAATGTCAGGCCTGCGTCCAGTTGTCCTTGAACAAATTCCGCGACGACTTCGGGTCCGGCGAGTTTTTGGTCAGCGCAGAGTTCGTGATAGCGTTCGACAGCGCGTGCTAACCACGCGTCATCCCGCATTACGGGCGCAACGAATGCCAATGAAAGCCGGCCGGAAACCGCGTCGATAGAAATTGCGGAAGCTCGCGCGTCCGAGAGCTCGGTTCGTGAACCACGAACCTCCACGCGACACGCGATGGTCGCCGTCAAACCAAACTTCAGAATACTCTGGATACGGATACGCCTTAAATCCCGGATAGCCAAGAAACGGCGATGAGGTCCATTGCCAGATGTTTCCGATTACGTCACGCACGCCGAGCGCGCTCGTGTTTTCCGGTCGCGATCCGACGGGCGTCGTCCCCCACGTGAGGTTGCCGCGCGCCGTGTCCGCTGGATCATCTCCCCACGGGTACCGCCGCATCATGCCGCGATGCGGGTCCCATGCCGCCGCGACTTCCCACTCCTGCTCGCTCGGTAACCGCTTGCCGCGAAACGCCGCGTATGCTTCGGCCTCAAAACATGAGATGCCGGTGACCGGCGCGTCATCGCGAAGCGGCGTCTCTGCGAAAAAGTTGCGTTCTCTCCACGGCGGCCCGGACCAATAAAGTGGTCGCGAAACATCGGCTGATTGTTTCCACTGCCATCCATCGTTGCTCCACAGCTCGCGAGTGTCGTACCCCTCCGCTGCGATGAACTCGGCATATTGGGCATTGGTCGTGAGATCACAATCGATACGAAATGACTTCAGCTCAACCGGGTGCCGCAGCAATTCGTTGTCGTAGACGAAGCTGCCCTCGAAGCCACCAATCTCCACCTGGAGCGAAGGCACGAGGATTTCGTCTGCGGCCGATGCACGCAATCCGCCTGGTGCGCCAGGTCCAGGTTTCTTACTGGATAGCGGCAACGACTGCATGATGAACGCAACAGTCTCCTGATGCTGAAGTTCATGCTCGAGTACGAGATCGAAGACGTAGCGCGGACTGAGCGCGCCGTTGTTCGCTACGGATTGAAGATCCGCGCCCTCCAAAAAGCGTTCGACGCGCTGAAGTGTTTCGCTCAGATATGCGTCAATTTCAGACCGCGAGGGCAGCACTTTAGCCTCTTCGCGCGGGGTTTTGATGGGGTCGAAATAGACATCGTAAACGGGGTTAATGCTGGGTTGTCCTGCGCATCGTTGCAGTACCCAGTAGTTTTGATAGACACCAATGTGGGCAAGATGCCACAAGAGCGGGCGAAATCCAGGCATCGGTACAGTCCGGAGAACTTCTTCGGAGGTCGCGAGGTCGAAAAGTTGAAGCGTTTGCGCCCGAACCGACCGCAATGATTCCATTTTCGCAAGCGCAACGCTCGGAGTACTCACCTAGGACGCTTACGTGAAGCAAGACCCGATTCCTCGAGACGACGCAGCCGTTGCAATGATCGCACCCGATGCGCTTGACCTCGACTACGCACGCAACTATATCCGCAGTAACGCAAAACCCGTCGCGCAGTGGCGCGTGGGTATGGAATACGAACTGCTGGGTTTCGAACGCGGCTCGTATCGACGGATCGATCGCACGCGCGTGCAAACGGTAATGCAAGCGCTCATATATCGTCGAGGCATCGCCACGCTCGAGGAAAAGAACATCATCGCGGTGCGTATGCCCTACGGCGATGTCACCCTTGAGCCCGGTGGCCAAATTGAATTTTCAGGTTTCCCGCAGCAAAAGCTCGCCGACAGCGAGCGTGCGTTACGCCTCTTTCTTGCCGATTTGCGCGAGATCGACGTCGAACGAGGAATCTTTTTCGTCGCGCTCGGGTTCGACCCGTTGCGCAATCTTGACGAACAGTCGTGGATCCAAAAGCGGCGCTATGACATCATGCGGCCATACCTCAAGCGTCAAGGCGCGCACGCGTGGGACATGATGACGCGAACCGCTTCGATGCAAGTCAGCATCGATTACTGCAGCGACGCCGATCTTGGACGCAAGTACGTTTTGGGCAACCGGTTGGGTCCAATCGTTGCCGCTATGTATGCCAATTCACCGTATGCTGGTGGAGCACTCACCGGCCTCAAGTCGACCCGCTATGCTGTCTGGCTCGATACGGATGCGGATCGTACCGGCGCTGCTCCGGCGGCATTCGATGACACCTTTAATCTCGATGCGACGGTTCGGGCCATCCTGGAAGTGCCAACCTTCTTCCTCGAGCGCGATGGCGAACTGATTGATGTGGCAGGGCAACGTCTCGCAGAGATTCCCGATGTGCGGCGCGATGATTTTCGAAGTCTGCTCAGCATGGTATTCACTGAGTCAAGAATTCGTGAATACGTCGAGATGCGTAGTGCGGACGGAGGTGCGCCGGAACTCGCGCTGGCGCTCTCGGCTTTCTGGAAAGGCCTTACGTATGATGAAGCCGCGCTCGACGTTGCGCTTACCATCGCACCGAAGCTCGACCGCGCCGGGTTCCGCGCCCTGCAAATAGCAGTGGCGCGCGATGCGCTTGCGGCGCGCTGCGAAGGCGTCGACGTCTTAGCCGTTGCGCGCGAACTCGTGTCTGTAGCACGACAGGGCCTCAGCACAATTGCGAAGGACGAGATACACTTGCTCGACCCGCTGGCGCAAAACGTTATTGAAGACGGCGTGTCGCCCGCAGACATTTTGCTGCGCGATTGCGGCTCGAATGTCGAACGCGCAATGGGCGCGGCGACCGTCGCCTAAGAAACTCGCTAGTCGAGCTTCGCGACCAGAAACGGTTTGGACGTTGGTTGCTGCGAACCGCCGGCCGGTTCGACAGTAACCGCGACGAGCGCGCCCTTGATCGGCGGCTCGGGTATGTCGATCGATCCTGCTCCACCTTCATCGGGCGCAAAAACGGGTTCGGGCTTGGGCGCTGAACCGGGTGGAATTACCCACGCCTGATATTGCTTCCCAGCCGGCAGCGGAGCCAACCCGCTGAGTTGCATGTGAAGGTGATCGGCGACGGCAACCGTGACGGTGCCGCTCGCATGACAACCAGAGGCAGCTGGAACGCACGCCACCGCCCACGTTGACGGGGGCGCGCGGTGTCCGCTCCACCATACTCCCGCCGCGATGAGCACGACTGCCGCGGCGACCGTAGGAACAAACCAAGGCGAACGGCTGCGACGCGAGAGTGGCACAACCTTGGAAGGAAGCGATGTCATAATGCGTTCGCGCAAATCGGGCGGCGGCGCCTCGGCGGCCGAGAGCGCGAGCGCAGCGGTCGCCGCGCGAACGACTTTGAATTCCTCGCGGCAGATCGCGCACTCGGTCAGGTGCTTGCGAACGTCCTCGCTTTCACCGGTGGTCGAGTCGATGGCACCGACTGCATAGGCAGCGACAAGGTCGAGCATTGCGTCGTCGTGTTGCGTGCTCATGTTATCGCCTGCCGTTGCAAGGCTTCCCACAGCCGGCGGAGTCCAGTGCGGATCCGGCTCTTCACCGTTCCGAGTGGAGTACCGAGCCGGTCGGCGACCTCGCTATAAGAGAACCCCTGAAAGTATGCCTGTTCTATGGCTTCACGCTGCTCGTCAGGTAATGCGCGTAGCGCCTGCACAACTGCGCTTGACTGAATGCGCGAAAACACTTCATCTTCGAGATCGCTGTCCGTTGCAATGTCCTCCGGCATTTCCGGTTCTCGCGTGCGAACGGCTGCGCTGCGGACAATGTCCAGGGCCGCATTGCGTGCAACGCGCGCAATCCACGCGGCGAAGTTACCGCCGCCAAACGCGCTGGGCTTAGCCCATAGCATAGTGAAGACCGACTGCGTGACGTCTTCGGCCTGAACTGGATCGTTGAGAATGCGTTTGGCGATACCGTAGACAAGCGCGGCATGCCGGTCATACAAACCTGCGAATGCAGT
>DASZFB010000141.1:0-3695 GCA_035940275.1 Candidatus Eremiobacteraceae bacterium
ACGGGCAGATTCGAGACGTCGCTGAACCGCAGTTTTCTTGAGGCAAAGCCGGGCTGTTCGATGAGCGCCTTGACTGCAGCCTCAATGGCTTGCGCCTCATCTGCAGTCGGTTGCGGTTCGATGTGCAGCCGGATCACAGGGGTATGTTGCCGTGCTTGCGCGCGGGCCGGGGAACACGCTTGGTCGCAAGCATGGAGAGCGCGTTGATGAGCAGCGGGCGCGTTTGCGCAGGGTCGATTATGGCATCCAAGTATCCGCGCTCGGCCGCGACGTATGGGTTCGCGAAGCGCCCGATATATTCGCTGACAAGCTCGTCAGTGCGGCGTGCGGGGTCGCTCGCCTTTGCAATCTCATCGCGGAAGATGATCTTTACCGCACCCTGCGGGCCCATCACTGCGAGCTCGGCAGTCGGCCATGCGACGTTGAAATCCGACCGGATATGTTTGCTGCACATGACGTCATAGGCGCCGCCGTACGCCTTGCGCGTGATGACCGTGAGTTTCGGCACAGTTGCTTCGGCAAACGCGTACAACAATTTTGCGCCGTGCTTGATGATGCCGCCGTACTCTTGGTTGAGACCGGGTAAGAAACCGGGCACATCGACAAACACAACCAGTGGAATGTTGAACGCATCGCAAAAGCGTACGAAGCGCGCGCCTTTGATTGATGAGTCGATGTCAAGAACGCCGGCCAGATCTTTCGGCTGGTTCGCCACGACGCCGACAGATCGGCCGTCAAGACGAGCGAACCCAACAAGCAGCGATCCGCCGTACATCCCCTGCACTTCAAAAAATTCGCCATCGTCAACCACACGCCGGATAACATCGTGCATATCGTACGGGATGTTCGCAGAGGGCGGAATGATGTCGATGAGCGAGGCATCGACGCGGCTCGGGTCGTCACTGGGAGCAACAAGTGGCGGATCGTCGACGTTATTCTGCGGTAAGAATGACAAGAGATGCCTGATCTGTTCGAACGCATCATCTTCGTCGGTTGCGAGGAAATGTGCGACGCCGCTCTTGGTGTTATGGGTCGTCGCGCCACCCAGCTCTTCGAAGCTCACTTCCTCACCGGTCACCGTCTTGATAATCTCAGGACCGGTGATAAACATCTGCGAAATCTTGTCGACCATGATGACGAAGTCGGTGATGGCCGGACTATAGACCGCGCCGCCCGCACACGGACCCGCGATGAGGGATATCTGCGGTACGACGCCGGATGCTTGGACGTTGCGCCAAAAGATCTCAGCGTAGCCGCCGAGGCTCACGACGCCTTCCTGGATTCGCGCGCCCCCGGAGTCGTTGATACCGATGATCGGACAGCCGGTTTTTACCGCCATATCCATGACCTTGCAGATCTTTTCTGCGAAGACTTCGCCAAGCGATCCGCCCAGCACGGTGAAGTCTTGGGAAAAAATAAAGACACGTCGTCCGTCAATGTCGCCGTAGCCCGTCACCACACCGTCGCCGACAAATTTCTTGTCGCCGAGCCCAAACGCGTCCGTTCGGTGGACGGCAAAAGCGTCAAGTTCGATGAACGAGCCGGAGTCGAGCAGCTTATCAACACGTTCGCGCGCGGTAAGTTTTCCACGGTCGTGCTGTTTTCGGATCGCCTCCTGACCCGCCGGCGCAGCCGATTGCTCCTGTTTTTGGCGAAGCAGATCCATTTCTGATTCGTGACTCATGCAGCCCGTCGTTTCTCATAGCTTCGCCGAACGCCTGTAGGGGCGGCCCGTTGCGGCGCGAAGGAACGGGCATGCCAAAAGTATTGCTCCTTCAATTCGATACCGACCCGGACCGCGCGCAGAGGCGAGCTCTCTTGGAGAGCACGGGCATGACAGTGGTCGAGGCTGAACCACAGTGGCCGACTTTTTTCGATGTTGTCACAGCGCAGCGACCGGACGTCATCGTCATCGCGTGCGGCCGAATATCATCGCATGCATTCGAAGCAGCGCGCTATCTGGGCGATGGATTCAATACGCGCAACATCCCCGTGCTGCTCGTCGACGTGCAGCCTAGCGATCTGCAAACAGCAAAAACTTCGGCGCCTCAGGCGAAGATCGTGGATCGCGATGGTTTAGTCGCCGCGGTAAACGCAGCTTTGCCATTACGGTCGACATAAAGTCGACCGCTACATTTTATGGAGCGCGGCGATCGCGGCGCGCAGCTGCGGATCGCGGCCGCGAGCGATGTCGGCCGGCGTACGAGACACACGAATATCGGGGGTGACGCCTGTGCCCTCCAAAAGAATTCCGTTGGCGTCACGCATATCAAGCGTCGCCACGCGGAGCAAACCACCGTCCGACAGCGGCTCTTCGACTTCAACGCCCAGAACGTGTTTGGCCGTCGGCTCTCCGACGATCACGGCGCGGTGATAGATCTTTAGGGCAGAAGCTAATGCCTCGGCGCCGCTCTCGCTGTTTCCGTCAACGAGCACTGCCAGTCGGCCGCTATAGCGCACGTGCGCGGCATCGGTCGCTGAGAATTTTCGTTGCCCTAAGACGTGATAGCGGCCGGCGCCGCTGACGACAAGAGTACCCGGCGGCAAAAAGATGCCGGCTGTTGCGTCGACTGCGTCGATAAGGCCACCGGGATTGCCGCGCAGATCGAGGATCATTGCGGGATGTCCGCTCAGATCCGAGACGGCCCAACCCAGTTCTTCTTGAATATCATTTGGGAACGATGCCATGCGCAGGTAGCCGATGCCGGGCGCAGCCGTTCCCCAATCAACGTCGGCTCGTTCTACCTGATCGTAGGATCCATTTTGGACGAGGTGCATTCGAGTCTTCCACGTTCGTCCGCTGACAGGATCGCGCACGGTGAACGCGTGGGTCGCTCCATCTGCGTCGCCGCTTCCCTGTTCGGCAACGATCAGGCCCGGTCGTAGTCCCGCTGTCGCGGCGGGCGAACGCGGTGCTACCCGCACCACAACGCGGTCGCGCCCGAGGTTTACGAACGCCGCGCCAAGTGCTTGGGCAACTTGATCTTGAACGCGGCTTACATCTGAAGGAGAGAAAACCGCTGTGTGGCTGTCTCCGAGTCTCGACAACATCTCTTGCAGTAAATGATACCGTTGGCTCTCGCTGGACGCTGCCGCGACCTTGGGCCGATACTCGGCGACGATCGCCGGCCAGTCGAGACCATGAAACGTGCGATCGTAATAGCGGACCGAGATGGTGGTGGCCACCTCATTGAAGACGCGCTCACCGATGGGTTCGGACGCAAGGTGGTGGCGTACGAGTATGACGGTCCCGACAACAGCTGCGATGACAGCGGCGATGAGCAGGCGTTGCCGGATGATTTTGCGCCGCCGTATGGGCAAGTACGGAACAGCAGCGCTTTCAAAGTCCATCATGGAGCGCTGACTTCTCGTCGACTATAAGTCGGGTTGAGCCACTGCTCGAGCCTTGTATGGTTCACATTCGGCTCGCCGCGCAGCTCGCTGCGCAACTCGCCGAGCGTCGAGCACGACTCCGCCACGGCATCATGTTTGTGAATGCTTTCAAAATTGATTTGGCGTGCCAGCACGAAGGCATCGTCCGGGTGGTCTGCCAGCACGTCGTGAGCATAGCGCAACATCTCCCGAACGACATCTTCGACAAAACGAGGCGCCTGATGAGCCTTATTAACGATAAACAGCTCATCGGGCCGCTTGAGCAGATCGTACGTTTCCGAAGACATCGATTGTTCAACGAT
>DASZFB010000142.1:0-2221 GCA_035940275.1 Candidatus Eremiobacteraceae bacterium
ACTGCATCGGCGTAGACCCGAGCGCCATCGACTCGAGCGGGGTGGCGCAGATCGACATCGCTGATGATGCTCGTGACGCCGCACGCGAGATTCGCCAGCAATACAATCGGCAGCGTGGTGAGGTCGACATCACCCGGCGTCAACTGCATCGTTTCGCGTAGCGCTTTGAGTTGGGCCAGCAGAACGCCATGGCTTCGTAGCGCGCCCTTAGGAGCCCCCGTGCTCCCGCTTGTGAAGGTCAACAGTGCGCCCGTTTGCGGACCCGCGGCAAACAAATCTCGATGTGGCCTGAAAGCGGCGGCGCTATCCCAGGCAATTGTACCGGGCACTGCGCGAGCGGTCGAGAAATTCAATGTGATGTTGCGCAACGCGGCGTAGCGTAAACGCAGCAGCTGGCCCAACAGTCCGGAGAAATATGCGACGGGGCGTTGCAGCTTGCAACAGTTGTCGATGATGCGCGGATCGGCAGACGGGTCGATGAACATCGCAATTGCGCCAAGCCGAAAAATGGCAGCCAATGCGACATAGAGTTCGATCCCCATGGAATGAACGATGAGAACTGCTTTCCCAGGTCGCACGCCATGATGGTTGAGCAGTGCCGCGGCTTGCGCGGCTCGCTCATTGAGCTGACCGAACGTTATGGAGCGACCCGAGCCGCGTGTTTCGATGATTGCGCAGGCCCGGCGGCGCTCTGCCGTTTGCACGTCCAAAAGCTCGACAACGTTCATGACAAAGCGGACAGCGGCCGCGAGAAGAGCGTGTAGCCGCGCATCGTTTGTCCATAGCGATCGCTCAAGCGTCGCGTCCTCGTATTGCCGTCATACATAAGGGCGTGAACCGCGCGGCTATATCCAAGTTCGGCGATCCGGTTGCGGCATTGCGAGAGCAGCAGTCCGCCCAGTCCCGAGTACTCGGGCTGGGGCAAGATCGCGATCGTCTTGACGATCACCGTATCAATCGCGGCCCCTCGTTGCGCTTGGAGCCAGTCCGGGACGGCAAACAGAAAACCAACCGGCGCATCGCGTCGTTCTGCAATAAACACGAGCTCCGGCCGGATAAATTGCTTAAGTGGCTCGTACATCGCGCGGCATTGTTCGCGGTCGATCGGGCTGTACAAGAACGCTGTGCGAAAGCTCACGACCGAAATGTCGAAGATCCGACTCACCTCATCGTCGAATGACGCCGGATCCATCTGACGGACGCGCACGTCAAGCGCAGCCATACGCGACGACGTGTCGGCGACGCGCGGGTCGATCTTGTGAAGCTCAAGGTCGAGCGCCGACGTGTAGTGGGCCATCGGCTCAAAACCGGCGTCGCGGAAGTATCCAGGCCACTCATCCGGATTATCTGGTTCGAGAAAGAACGGCGGGTCGTTGCCACGCTCGGTCACAAGCCGGTAGCGCCGCCAGGTGGAGCCGTCGATCGGCCCCACTGCGAGCGTGCGGCCAAGCTGCGCCAACCTGCGACACGCTCGATCGATGAGGTCTCGAGCTGCGGTTGCGGAATGGGCCGCAAAATGTCCAATGTACCCGAGACGGTGATTGTCCATCGCCGGCAGCCCGTGCCACCACAGCGAGCAGCGCGCCTGCGCCTCGTCCTCGACCAGCGTTAGGAGATGCTCGTCGCCGTCGGGCTTCGCGTGTAACGGTGTTTCCCCAGGTAAGTTGCAAAACTGGCGGAGCTCATCGGGTGTCGTCGCCGCGATTGTCCTAACCATGATACGATTGAGCGAGCAGGAACAGCCCTAACCCGACGATGGAAGCGGCAAACGATGCGGCGCCTTGACGCAACCAGCGTGGCAGATCGCGCGGACAGTCATCTATGCCGGGCTGGATGAGCATGAACAAACTTGCGCCGACCGCAATCGGTCCGGGAGCCACAAGTGCCAAGAGCAACCACGGTTGCCCGAAGTGCGTGATAAAGAAAAACGGAAGAAACATGAGCCAACCGACGCCAACCGACGATGCGAAAAGTACAAGCCACGGTCGAGACCGATAGTGGTGGATCTCGCGCGTCAATTCCAGGATTGCGAGCGACGCCGCGAACGTCAAGACATAAGGATAAAACAAGCCACCTTGGTCGGTGACGACTGCAGCCACGAGCCAGACCAAGCCCGGCAAGCAGATTGCCAAAATGCTCTGGACATTGTGACGGCTGATGCCGGGACCAAGCGCCGAGTAGCTGATCAGTTTATCGCGCAAAAAGATCAGCAGCGGCGGAT
>DASZFB010000143.1:0-2475 GCA_035940275.1 Candidatus Eremiobacteraceae bacterium
TACCGCGACGACGTTCGCCGCAATCAACGCGCAAGGCGAGTATCTCGGAACCGCGATCGCACCGGGCGTCGAGGTGTCGGTCGACGGCTTAATCGGCAAAGCTGCAAAGCTCATGACCGTGCCGCTCGTCAAACCGGCGGCGGCAATCGGCATCGACACACCAACCTCGTTGCAGTCAGGAATCATTCTCGGATTTGTCGGTCAAGTGGAATACCTGGTCGGGCAATTCCGCCGCGAACTGGGGACGCAAGCGCGCGCAATTGCAACCGGCGGTCTCGCGGACCTTATCGCTCCGCACACGAGTATCTTCGAGCTGCGCGACGAACGACTGGTGCTCGACGGATTGTATCACTGGGCCGCGGCAACGGCGAAAGCCAGAAGCAAGGTGTAGCGCTATGCAGCACGAGATCGATCCTACGCGCGCGACCGCGCTGGAAATGAAACGCCGGGCTTTCATTGGTATATCCGCAGGTGCGGTGGGGTTTGGCGCAAGCATCGCCCGCGCGCTCGCCGCGGATCAGGACCTCGGCAAACCGCATCCTCCACTCGTACCGGAAGACGACCCGGACATCACGGTGCAGCGCGTGCAGTTGACGAGGCCTGAAGGTGCGATCGATGCCTACGCGGCCTATCCGAGGTCTACTGCCGGCGATCGACCTGGCGTTGTCGTAGCGCAAGCCATTTGGGGCGTCGATGCGCAGATCCGCGACGTCGTACGCCGGCTCGCGAAGTCAGGCTACGTTGCAATCGCGCCCGCTCTTTACACGAATCTCAACGCTCCGAGTGGCGATGGTGCAACCGATCACAAACCGTTTGCGGAGACTGCGGCGAAGCTCGTCGACGCACAAGTGGACGGCGATCTCCAGTCTGGCGCCTACTGGATTCGCGAGCGGGTGGGTCAACGGCCGCTGCAACGTCCGCCAAAAATAGGCGTCATGGGTTTTTGCATGGGTGGAAGCATCGCCTTACGCGCAGCAATCGATGACAAGCAAGTCTTTGATGCCGCTGTCGTGTTCTACGGTAAAGTTCGTTGGGGTGCGATCAACGAACAGGATGGCCCGATCACCGACATGGCGCTGGCGTATACCGATGAGCTCAAGATTCCTTTGATGGGCCAGTTCGGCGCACGCGACACCAGCATCAAGCCGGAAGATGTGCAAGCAATGCAAGCGCGCCTGCAAGTGCCCAACGACATCAAGATTTACGACGAAGCGGGGCATGCATTTTTTGACGATACGCGAGAAAGCTACGTCGCATCAGCGGCGTCAGACGCCTGGACCCGCACGCTCGCCTGGTTCGGAAAATATTTGAAGGCCCAGACTTAGAACGTCATCGTCCCCTCGGCAAGGGGCGTAACGTATCCGCCCACCTCGATGCCGTCAGCGCCGCTTTCGCCTGCGACAGCGACGTGCAAGATGCTGCTCCGGCCCATCTTTGTGCCCTGTTCACTGACAAAGCGAGTTCCAGCCACGCCGGATACAAGATCGTGCCGCATCATGAATGCGGCCAGTGGGCCTGTCGCGCCGCCGGTCGCCGGGTCTTCGATGATGCCAAACTCTGGGGCGAACATGCGTGAGTACGCACCGGCAGGTGTTGGCGCGAAAACGAACACCAGGAAGCTGTCGGTCTCTGACGTCTTGAGCATAGCTACGTCATCCACGCCAACGCGCGCGCGATCGACAGCCCCTTGGTCGCGGAGCGCGATGAAGATTGCGGGTACGCCCGCGCTGACGAGCTGCGGCGCGATGTCCAAGAGGTCGCTGCGATCGAGTCCAACGGCGCGAGCGCACACGGCCGGATCGTAGGTTGGGCCGAACACAATTGGCGGTGTGGTCAACCAGATGAGCGGCCGCGCGCCGCGTTCAACGCGAACCTTCACTCGGCCGACTCGCTCTTCCAAGACGAACCGATCACCATCTGCGCAAACCCGATCCTCGTCAAGCAGCACGAAACTCGTGCCGATTGTAGGGTGACCGGCAAACGGCACCTCTCTGGTCGGTGTGAAGATGCGCAGCGCCAGGGCGCAGTGAGGGAGCGATGCAGGCCGCACAAAGCTCGTTTCCGCGAGATTGAACTCCCTTGCGATCTTTTGCATCGTCTCGTCGTCGATGTCTCCCGCATCGGGAAAGACCGCCAGCGCGTTGCCCTCAAGCGGCCGTTCCGTGAAGACGTCGACGACTCGATAGCGATACGAACGCTTGGTCTTCATATTGACCTGCCGATGGTGCGCTTGATCTCGGCGATACGCGGCTCGTCGCGCTTGTAGAACGTCCATTGCTTAATGCGCTTTGCTCGCACGAGCCCGGCTTGCGCAAGAATCTTCAGGTGCTCGCTGACTGTTGGCTGGGTGACGCCGAGTTTTTCAGCGATGAAGACGCCGCACACCCCATCTTTAACGAGATCGCCATCGACCTGAGGTGGGAAATGCTTGCGCGGGTTTTTCAGCCACTCCAGGATGAGCAAGCGGCGGTCGTT
>DASZFB010000144.1:0-8929 GCA_035940275.1 Candidatus Eremiobacteraceae bacterium
TTTGAGGAGATCGCTAAGTTCCGAGCCGCGCGGCTCCTGTGGGCCCATATCGTGCGCGACGAGTTTGGAGCGACATCTCCAAAGTCGTGGTTGATGCGGTTTCACACCCAGACCGGTGGATCAACCCTCACCGCGCAAGAACCTCACAACAACGTTGTGCGCGTGACGCTGCAGGCACTTGCTGCGACCCTCGGCGGCACGCAGTCGCTTCATACCAACGCGCAAGACGAGGCGCTCGCCCTGCCCACGCAGGATTCTGCAAAGCTCGCGTTGCGCACGCAGCAGATCATTGCATATGAGAGCGGCGTTCCGGACACAGCTGATCCGCTTGGCGGTTCGTATTTTGTCGAACGCCTCACCGCCGATCTCGCTGCCGCCGCGAAAGCGATCATGGCGGAGGTTGAACAACGCGGGGGCTCGATTGCAGTTATCGAGACGGGCTGGATGCAGCAGCAGATTGCGGAGAGCGCGTATAACGCGCAACGCGCTATTGAATCCGGAGAGTCGATCGTGGTCGGCGTGAATAAGTTCGCGGAGCCGGGCGAGAGCGCGCAGCAACCGCAACTGCAACGCATCGACCCGGTGCGAGAACGCGAACAGCGCGAGCGGCTCGCCGCAGCGCGGTCGCGGCGAGATGGTCACGCAGTTACCAAACGGCTCGCTGCCATCCGGTCCGCAGCGCAATCGAACGCGCCCCTCATACCCGAGTTCATTGAGGCGGTCGATGCGGGTGCAACGCTCGGTGAAGTGTGCGACGCTTTGCGCGATGTTTTTTCAACGTATCATCCGGCGACAGCCGTATGACTGCGAACGGTGAACTCGACCACGTTGCAGTTGTCGTTGCGGATCTTGCTGAGGGCGAGCAGACGTATGCGAAACTTGGTTTCAGCGTTCTCTACCGCGAGCGAATTGACGAGCAAGGCGTCGACATCGTCGGCATGCGTGCCGGCGGCAGCGTCATCGAGCTCCTCAAGCCGTTGCGTGCTGATTCTTCGTTGCAACGTTTCTTGGGAGACCAGCGCTCAAAGTTACATCATCTCGCCTACCGAGTTGGCAATCTCGAGGCCGAACTTGAACGTCTGAAGTCCGCGGGCGTGCCGCTCATCGATGAAAAGCCGCGGCGCGGTGCGCACGGCAATCGCATTGCGTTCATTCATCCGTCGTACTCGGGCGGCACGCTCATCGAGTTGTGCCAGCCCAAAAGCGAGAGGATGTAAAAACGGACCTGAAGGTCCGTTGCTTCAAACATCCGTTGCTTCAACGGAGTAGCGGAGTGTGAGCCGGCTCGCGCCCTGAAATCCCTTGGATATACGGCCTTCAAACAAGTCCCTAAGGCGGACATGGCCCGGCTTAGCCGCCCAACCGATATGTATAGCACATGGCCATCATCGCGGACGCGATCCTCGCCTTCGATTCTCATGGCATCGTACGCTCGTTCAACACGGCGGCGGAGCGGCTGTTCGGTTTCGAAGCACGTGACATCGTCGGCCACAATCTCAACAAGGTCATCTCCGAAGCGCCACGCCCCGGCGCCTTCAACGCGAGCGCTCGCCACAAAGACGGTTCGCTCTTCCCAGTGCGCTTCACGGTGCACGAGATCCCCACGCCGGAGGGCGCCCTACTTGTAGGCGTTGCGCGCGAAACCGCGCTGCGCGCACGCGGCTACGAAGATCTGCTGAACGAGCATTCACTGCTTCTCGCCACACTCGAGGCCACAGCCGACGGCATCCTCGTCGTCGACCTCGCCGGCAAGATCGTGCGTTTCAACGAGCGCTTCAAACGCCTGTGGCGCATTCCAGACGACGTGCTCGTGTCTCGGGACGACGATCGCGCCCTGGCACACGTGCTCAGCCAGATCAAAGATCCTGACGCATTTGTCTCTAAGGTGAGAGAACTGTATTCCCATCCCGACGTCGAGAGCTTTGACGTCATCGAGTTCATCGATGGTCGAGTCTTCGAGCGTCTTTCCATTCCGCAGCGTGTGGACGATCGTCCGGTCGGACGAGTGTGGTCTTTTCGAGACGTCACAGAGTTAGCCGTCGAAGAGCGCAGAGCGCGACGGCGACTCGATCGCCTTGACGCCCTCTGGCGTCTGGTCACGAAATCCGAAGTGAGCCGCGAAGACCTGGCGCGCCAAGTCCTCGAGGAAGGCTCGCGCGCTCTTGGGTTCCCGATCGGGCTCATCGCGCACGACGATGGTACGTCGCTCATTCTTGATTACGCGAGCTTTACGACATTGCCGGGCGCCAAGCCGTACGCCGGACACGAGCGTGTTGCCGGACTCGTTCTCGATGCCAAAAAAACCGTTGTGTCAGCAGACCTCGAAAACGACCCTGAGGTTGCATCGCGGCCAGAGTTTCGCCCGCCTGGCATTCGCGCCATGATCGGCACGCCGGTTCATGTGGGCGCCAAAGTGTTCGCACTCGTCTTTGCGTCGCATCTTCCGCTGATGAGCCCGTTCGATGACGAGGACCGTGCTTACGTCGAACTACTCGCCGACTACATTGGACGCATTTTGTTCATGGCAGAGCAAGATCGCCAGATCTCGTACCTCGCCTATCACGATCCGCTCACCGGCATTGCCAACCGCATGCAATTTCAGTTGCGTCTCGGCGAGACGATCGCCGCGGCGCGCCGGCGGAGCCGTCGATTCGGACTCGTGTATGTCGATCTCGATCGCTTCAAAGAAGTCAACGACACGCTCGGCCACGCGGGCGGCGATCGCATTCTCATCGAGGCGGCTCGAAGGCTCGGCAGCGCTGTCCGTCACGAGGATCTTGTTGCACGGCTGGGCGGCGACGAGTTCGCGATTTTGGTCTCGGAGATTGACGGCCCGAGTGACGCCGAAGAGCTCGCGCAGCGCGTCTGCGGTGTCTTGGCCACGCCCTTCCGCACCGGACACCACGATTTCTACCTCTCTGCAAGCGTCGGCATCGCACTCTTTCCCGACGACGGCGACAGCGCTGAAATGCTTTTCGCGAATGCGGACGCCGCTATGTATCGCGCCAAGGAAGAGGGCCGCGACAAGTACCGCTTCTACAGCAATGAGATCGCGGCAGGTTTGCAACACCGCCAACAGATCCGCGAAGGCCTGCGACGAGCACTTGCCAACTCCGAATTGGCGCTCTTCTACCAGCCCGTGATCAACATTCGGTCGAACGAAGTGATCGGTTCTGAAGCGCTCATGCGCTGGCATCATCCCGAGCGTGGCCTCCTGTTGCCGCACGAGTTCATCCCGCTTGTTGAGGACTCCAACCTCATGGTGCGCATGGGAAACTGGGGAATTCATCATGCGTTCGAACAATCGCGCCGGTGGAGCGACGCCGGGCAACAATTGCGGTTAGCCGTCAATCTTTCCGCGCGGGAGTTCCAAGACCCGGAGTTCATCCCGACCCTGCGTCATGCTATTGCAAAGAGCGGCGCCAACCCCAAGAGCATCGAACTTGAAATTACGGAGAGCGTTGCGCTGCGCGATCCGAGCGCGGCACAGACGACGATCCGCGAATGCCGCGACCTCGGCTTCCGAGTTGTCCTCGATGATTTTGGCACCTACTATTCGTCATTGTCATATCTAAAGAAGCTTGGCGCCGACACGATCAAGATCGATCGGTCGTTTGTCAACGGGCTGCCGGCTGACGAGGGAGACGCTGCGATCGTCCGAGCTATCATTGCGCTGGGGCGCAGCTTGGGACGCGAGATCATCGCAGAGGGCGTCGAGCGGCCGGAGCAGGCAAACTGGCTGGTTCGCGAAGGCTGCAACACGGCACAAGGCTTCCTGTTTGCGCACCCAATGCCGCAAGCTGACTTCGAAGACTGGCTTCGGACGCATACGATCCAAGCAGCAGTCTAGACGACACCCACCGGTCCGCTCTTTTTTATTTGCCAGGTTTGTGAACCCGCGAAACTTCCGCTGCATACGGTAGTATGGACCTATAGATGACGAGCCCGGAGCTTGATGCATCCGGGGAAAGGAGTCGCCCCTCCATGAGTTCGCGCTTCAATCCAATTCTGACACGATTTATGTTACCGCTGGCGTTGGCCGCAGTCGCCTTTGTTCTCGCACCACATGCTCCCGCGCACGCCGATGCAGCGCCGCAACAGCTGACCTGCGGTAACGTCGATCTGACTTCGGCGAGCAGCAGCGATGCCGCCAAAGCCTTTGACTGTTTCCACAACGCTTTCTCCCACTGCGATTCGGCCACGCTCGTTGCGAGCGGTCAAGCCGCTGGCATGCCCACAACGTGGACGTTCGTGACCGTCCCCCGCAGTGGCTACGGCTGCAGTGTGTCCGAAACCATCGAGCGAGGCACGGGCACCGCCAAAACGACGGACGCGTCGCTGTGCACCAGCGTGAACCGTGACAAGGACGAGCTGCGTTTCACCGGTTGCGCCAACTCGAAGGATGTCGCGTTGCGCCTGAGTTCGGCCTACGGCGCAACTTCCAGCCAGTAGTACCTTGTAACGAAAGGGTTCCGCTACGCGCGGGGCCGATGTGTGGCGGATATGACGCTGCACATCGGCACCTGCGGTTTTTCATACCGTGACTGGATAGGCCCATTTTATCCCGCAGGCATCAAGTCGCTCGAGATGCTTCCATTCTATGCCGAACATTTCGGCTGCGTCGAGATCGATAGCACGTACTACGCGATTCCCAAGCCACAACTTTTTGAGAGCATGGACCGGCGCACGCCGGCGAAATTTCGCTTTACGGTCAAAGCACCCGGCAGCATCACGCACCTCCCGGCCGAATCTGCGCCCGTCGCTGAAGAGGCCGTGGATTTTCGCGCGAGCTTGGAACCCATTCGAACGAAAGGCAAACTTGGAGCGGTGTTAGCCCAATTCCCAAACAGCTTCCGCCCCGGAGCCGACGCCTACCGCCGGCTCGAATGGTTGCGCGAACAATGGCCGGACGAGAGTCTCATCGCTGAATTCCGCCACCGGGCATGGCAAAGTGATGAAACTCTCACGATTTTGCGCGGGCTCAACATCGGGTGGTGCAACGTTGACGAGCCACGTTTTTCGTCGCTCATGCGCCCCGGTTCAGAAGTGACGTCAGAACTTGGGTACATCCGTTTTCATGGCCGCAATTACGGCAAGTGGTGGAAGCAAGAACGCGCCGCCCACGAGCGTTACGACTACTTGTACTCGACGCAAGAACTGACCGAGTGGTTGCCGCGTATTGCCGCCATTGACAACCAGGCAAAAGACGCTTACGTGTTTTTCAACAATCATCACTTGGGAAAGGCTACAGTTAACGCTCAACAGCTCTCGGAGATGCTGGGAAAAGCACGGACCTAACGCCAAGCGTAGCCGCAATGACGAAGGTAGTTGTTACAACCATCTCCGTTTTTTGCGGCGCCGTACTCCTTCTTGTTGCATGTTCGACCAACAGAGGATTCGATTATAGCGGCACGCTGCAAGCAGAATCCGCACTGGTTGGCAGCACGATCGGCGGCCGCATCACGAACGTCTACGTTAGTGACGGCCAGCGCGTCCGCAAAGGAGACAGCATCGTTGCGTTCGACGCGAGCACGCAACGAGCGGCGCTGGCGGCAGCCCAAAGTCAGGTTGCGCAGGCCGCGGCTGTTCTCGCGGATCTCCAAGCGGGAGCTCGACCTCAGGAAATAGCAAAGGCGCTTGCCGCCGAGGCATCAGCGAAGGCCGTCTTCGATAAGACACCGCAAGAACTTCGCATCGCAAGAGACAACGTGCGACAAGCTCGCGCCGGATTAGCGCAGGCACAGGCTGCGGAGACTCAAGCGACCCTGGCCTACAACCGAGCTGAGCAGCTTTTCGGACAAGGCGCCATCGCGGCACAAGCTCGGGATGATGCTCGAGCAACCTTTGTGAGCGCACGCGCGAACGTCATCGCTGCTCGAGCTCGCCTCACGTCGGCTCGCGCTACGTATGTCGAGGTCCAAAACTCAGATACGGCAGTGGCGCAGCGGTCGTACGAGTCAGCGGTCGCCAATCGCGAACTTGTCCAAGCCGGCGCGCGGCCGCAGCAGGTCGATCAAGCTCGAGCCGCGCTTGACGTCGCCAAAGCAAATGTCGCTGCAGCACAAACCAATCTCAGGGAGATGACGGTGACCGCGCCGGCTGACGGCACGATCGACTCGCTCGATTTGCGAGCAGGCGATCTCGTTGGACCCCGTGCGCAGGTCGCCGTGGTTCGCGAGTTCAGGGATCCCTACGTCCGCATTTATGTGGCGCAACGCGATCTGGGCAAGGTCAAAGTCGGCAATAGCGTTCGAGTCCGTTCGGATGCGCTTGGCGGCGAAATCTTCGACGGCACGGTCGAGCAGATCGATCAAGACGCGCAATTCACGCCTCGCGACGTGCAAACGACCGAAGATCGCGCCGATCTCGTGTTCGGCGTTAAAGTGCGAGTGCACGATCCGAATCAGAAACTTCACGGTGGAACGACCGTGGAGGTTGCCTTCTGACGTGGCGGATTCTATTGTTGCCAAGCAATTGAGCAGGCGCTTCGGCAACGTCGAAGCAGTGCGCAATCTGAACCTGCGCATAGAACAAGGTTCGATCTTCGGATTTCTCGGTCCAAATGGAAGCGGAAAGTCCACCACCATCAAGATGTTGTGCGGCCTTTTGGAGCCCACGTCCGGCGAAGCCTCCGTCAATGGGTTCGACGTCCGCCGGCAAAGCGACGAATTGCGCCGGTCGATTGGGTACATGTCCCAATCATTTTCGCTGTACACCGACCTAACCGTCAGCGAAAATCTCGAATTCTATGGGCGCGCCTACGGACTCGACCGCGAGCGGCGCGCGGAGCGTTCCGCGGCGGTCATCTCGTTGACCGGCCTCGAACCATTCCGCGATCGTGTTGCGTCTGCGCTCTCAGGTGGATGGAAACAGCGCCTCGCACTGGCTTGCGCCTTCCTCCACGAGCCACGCGTGCTTTTCTTGGACGAGCCCACCGCAGGCATCGATCCGGTCGCGCGCCGCGACCTTTGGGACCTACTCTTTAATCTCGCCGGTAAGGGCGTGACGCTCTTCGTCACCACGCACTACATGGACGAGGCGGAGCGCTGTTCTTCGCTCGGCTATATTTATGAAGGCGACCTCATCGCATTTGGAACGATCGACGAATTGCGCCACCTGCCAAACATCGATCCGCCGGGGTCGGTGCGCTACCGCGTCGGGGTAGATCGCATTATGGCCGCTTTCTCAAAGGCAGAGCACCTCGATTACGTCTACGACGCCACCATTTTTGGCCGCGACCTGCACCTGGTCGTGAAGGCTGACGTAACGCCCGAGCGTTTGCGCAACGATCTTGCTGACGTCGCCGGCTCTATCGATGCTCTCGAGCGAATCGATCCGTCAGTGGAGGACGTCTTCGTCGCCCTCACGCGCCGGCGCAGCGCCGCATGAGGCAACCCTTTGACCTCACCGGCCTGGGGGCGGTTCTGTATAAGGAATTTATCCACGTCACGCGCGACCGCCTTACCCTGATCCTGGCGGTGGTGCTCCCCGTCGTCCAGCTGACGATTTTCGGATATGCGGTCAATATGCGAGTCGAACACATCGGCGCAGCATATCTCAATGAAGACCGAGGTATGTTATCGGTGCGCGTGCTCGACGCCATGGCAGCCTCACAACAATTTGATTTCGTGCGCAGCGCGCGGTCGCGAGAGGAGCTGCGCCAACTTATTGTGCAGGATAAAGTTAAGGCCGCGTTCGATATTCCGCCGAATTTCTCTGCGGACGTCGCAAGCGGACGCGGCGCACAAGTCCAGGTACTGATCGACGGGTCAGATTCCAACGTCGCTTCGCAGGCTTTTGCGGGAGCCACGGCGGTCGGCGGTGCGCTTGCGCAACAATTCGGCCCGAAGACAACCGTTACGCCTTCCTTGATCGACGTGCGCCCGCGAATGCTTTTTAATCCGAGCCTGCGCAGTGCCAACTTCTTCGTGCCTGGCCTGGTGGGCGTCATTTTACAGCTGATCACCGTCTTTCTCATGTCGCTCTCAATTGTCGGCGAGCGCGAACGCGGCACGCTCGATCAGTTGCTCGTAACTCCGATCGGCGTGACGGGTCTCATGCTTGGCAAGATCATGCCCTATGCGCTAATTTCGACCATCGATTTCTTTGCTGTACTCGGTGCGATGGTCTACGTCTTCAATGTACCAATCGCCGGCAGCGTGCCGCTACTGCTCGTGCTCTCGTTTGTGTTCTTGCTGGTCGCGCTTGGGCTTGGACTCACGATTTCAAGTGTCGCAACAACGCAGGCCCAGGCTGTCCTGCTGACATTTGCTGCTACCTTGCCGTCGATACTATTGTCCGGCTTCGTTTTCGAACGTGACTTGATGCCCGTCGTACTACAATGGCTCGGGTACGCGATACCGCTCACCTACTTTTTGGAAATCTTGCGCGGTATCGTGCTGCGCGGAGCGGGGCTGGCCGATCTTTGGCCTTCTGTCGTGGCACTTATTGTGCTGGGCGTCGTCCTCTTGACCGTCGCGAGCGTGCGCTTCTCGCGCCGCACCGCGCAGTAACAATCACGTCACCGGCGGGCTTCTACGTGCGAGATAGCTTCTCGGAGATTTCCTCCGGCTGCCGCGAGAATTTTCTCCGCTTGTTTCGCGGTGCAACCTTTTTGCAACATCACGACTGCTACTTTGACTCGATGGCCGCTTTCCCGTAGCGCGCTGCGCACGGCATCCGGTGTTGCGCCGCTGATGCGCGTAGTGAGCCGCTCGGCACGGTCACGAAGTTTCTTGTTGGTTGCGTGCACGTCGACCATGAGATTGCCATATACTTTACCGAGCTTAACCATGACCGCCGTGCTCAGCATAGTGATAGCCATCTTCTGCGCGGTCCCAGCTTTCATGCGCGTCGAACCGGCAATAACTTCGGGGCCAGTTTGCAAGACGATGGGTATGTCAACAAGACGCGCGAGCGCTGTGTCCGG
>DASZFB010000145.1:0-2888 GCA_035940275.1 Candidatus Eremiobacteraceae bacterium
TCGGGCGAACGGTCCGCCGGAGTGTTAACCATGGTTTACACTTATGGTGCGCGCCCGAGCATTCCTTGCGGCCTAGAGCGGCAGGACGGCGTTCGCTTGAAGCGCCCGATCGACGAGCGTTTTCATATCCTCGAGATTCGCGGTGGTTGCCTCATCTAGTCCACCGCGTCGCAGTGCAACGGAAAGCTCGCCGTTGAGCCACACGAGGTGATGGCGCGCAAGCGTGCGCGCGTCGCTCGGTGTTCCCGGATCAGGCTGTAACATGAGATGGATGAGCATCTCCGCGTAAAAATGCTGCAAGCTCCGATGATGACGCGGCACTGTGCGCAAAGCATAGTTCGAAAGATCGCCCCACATGCTTGCGTCGGTCCAATCGAAAAGATCGGCGAGGCTCATCGTATCTGTCGGACGGCTGACGCGTGACTCAAGCTCCGCCAGTCTTGCGAGCACGTTGGGTTGCCACATCTGACCGAGTAGTGCGAGCTGGTACCCCTCAACGTACTCGTCAAGCGGAAAGTCGATGCGATCGAGTGCGTTGGGATCATTTTGCCAGTGATAAAACCGCTCGTCACCAAGGCTGTTGAGCAGCCCGGGTGAGAACGCAAAGGCGCCGTCGGAAAACACGTAGCGATCCAAGAGCGCAAAGGCCCGTCTCTCTTCCGTTCTGGAAACGGGGGTAAATGGCAGCGTCGCGTGCGGATCGCCCCGATGGTTGCGAGTGAAGTATTCGCCGCCGATATAGTGGGTTGCATAACGCGAGGCGAGCCACCAACTGCGTAAGATCGACGCAAATGCACGACGCGTCTCCGCATAACTCGCCCCCATTTTGGGAACGCGCGCTTGGAGCGTGTTAAACAGGCGTTGATCGATCGTCAGCACGTCGCCTGCGTAGGCGAGCGTATCGTTTGAAAGGTCAAACGTGTTCACCCGCGGGTCGCTTGCAAACCCATCAACCCACGAATTATCTTCGTCAGTCGCGTAGCGCAGCTCAGGTTGGGTGGTCTGTGACGCGAGCCTGCGCAGCTCCGGCAGTTCGCCTTCAGGCGATCGTGCCGTAATCGATTCGTAACCATATCTGATGCTGAAATAATCCCACGGACCGAGCTGCGTCTGAAAGTACGCGCCTTGCGGCTGCCCGTGCGGCGAAAGATTGACCGGTGTGTACTCCATGACCGAGCCGACGATCCCATGCTGCTCGGTGAAACGCTTGTCGCGCAGTTGGGCAGGCGAGTAGATGGTTGAACTCTCAAAGTTGTGGCGCAACCCGAGCGTGTGGCCGCTTTCGTGGAGTACGATCGATCGCAGATATGAATCAACGTACCACGTTGGCGGCGGAGCGTTGTCTTTGAAAACACCCTCGCTTTGCAGCGCGAGCGTTGCCCATTCCCATTGTTCGTGCGCTTCATAGCCATAGTCGCAGTCGTTCATACTGCATGCCAAACGCTGATCGGCCGTCATGCCCTTGGTGGGTTCGACGACACGCTCCAGCTCGCTGCGACTGAACCGAACGAGATTCCCATCGATAACAATGTCCCCACGGAATATTTCACCTGTGAGCGGGTTCGCGTAATGGGGTCCATAGGCAAAGGCGGCATCCGGACTCACTACCCAGCGAACAACAGAATACCGTGCGTCGTCGGGGTCCCACGCCGGGTCGTCGGGTTGCTGGCGCACGACGATCGCATCTTGGATTCCAAGTTTCTCGAACGCTTTGTTCCAGGTCAAGAGTCCCTCGGAGATCGGCGCGCGATACCTAACCGGTATATCCTTGGAGAGATAAAAGACGATCGGATTCTTCGGCTTGGACAATCGAGCCGTCGGGTTGATTTTCTCGAGATTCCAGCGGTCTATGTAGCGAACGAAGCTCGTGGGAGTCTGTTCATCATCGTACTGTCGCCGCGCGGTAATGAAATAGCCAAGCCGGTCGTCTGCAATCCGCGGGCGATAGCCGGTGTTTGGCATCTCGATGATGCTGTAGTGCATACGAACGAAGAGGCTGCGCGGATCCGGTACTGTGTCGATGAAGCCCGCGGAGCCCGAGGACAAAGTGAGGTCCGCCTCGATGTCGACGTTCATTGGGAATGCTTTCGTCGGCCCGAAATAGCTCAAGCGAGAGTTCAATGTGTAGCGGACGGCCGACCGGCTTTCGCCAACCGGCCCATTGAGCGTGGTCGTAAGATCGACGATGTCGGTCAGCAGCACATCGGCACCAAAGACAATATTGCCGGTCGTGCTGTCGATAGCGACAATGGAATCGGCCGAGATGACGGATTGAGGGTACGAATTTGCCACCGCAAAGGAAACTGGACTCCCCGGCTCCGCTTTCCCGTACGGGTTTTTCTCGACCGTCATGATCTGATTGCCGACTCGCGTGAACTGCCACAATACCGGTTTGAAGTGGAGACCTGCAAAGAGCCCGCGTCCGAGGCCGTTTGCGAGTATGGGGACCAGGAGAAATGGATGATCGAGCTGGGCAGGCGTGATCTCCAGATAAACTTTTGTTTGCTTGCGCCAGACGGTGAAGAGGCCGTTTTGTGAGGTCGCGCCGTCGATAAACTTCGAGTACGACATGAGCGTGTCTTGACTACTGCTCTGCCCGTTGATTTGCACGCTGGCCGTTGGCGAATGGTCCGGTGAGGGTCTCGAGGATGGCCCAGGCGTTGGCTGCGGCACGTCCGCAGCATAGGCTGGAAGCATGCATAGCGCCACACATACGAGGAACCCTAGACCACGAGTCAGCAAAGGCAAGATGTATCCTCCGAGATCCTTAAACGCCCCGTCCGCGCATCTTTGACGAGCAAAAGAGTACGCCCTGGGCATCACGTCGTACGTGCCTGGTCGTGGATCGTGACCTCGCTAACCTCGCTCGACGCTTCCTCATCCGCATC
>DASZFB010000146.1:0-3496 GCA_035940275.1 Candidatus Eremiobacteraceae bacterium
GGGGCTCGGTTGGGGCGCCTACTATTCAGTAGACTGGGCTCTTGCGTGCATGTTGTTGCCGCCGGGCCGCGCGGGCGCCCTCATGGCGATTTGGAATATTGGCGCCTCAGCTCCACAAGTCGCGGTCCAGCTCCTTGGCGGACCGCTTGTGGACAGAGCGGGTGCGATAACGCACGACCTTGGATTCGGCTACCGCTTGCTTTTTGGACTCGTGGCAGTTTTCGTTATCCTGGGAGCGGTGGGTCTCGCCTTCGTCCGCGAGCCGCGGGCAGGATTGGAACGCCAAACCGGGTAACGGCCACACCTCCACCGCAGACTGTAAGGAGAGTACGCGTGAAAAAATTGACGGCTCTGCTCGCTGTGTTCATTGCAGTATCGTTTGTTGTTTCCGCATGCACGAAGAACCAAGATACAAGTCAGACGTCGACGACTACCGGTGCGGATAGCTCGGCGCCAACTCAGATGGCAATGCAAACCGCTGCCAAACTGCCGATCCCGCTTGCGAAGCTCCCTGTGGCAAAGGTTGCGCCCGGCAACGCGACGGCCGGAGCGGTGGTATTCTCCGCCAATTGCGAGAGCTGCCATGGTGCAGGCGGTAAGAACGGACAGGTTGGTCCCTCGCTTGCCGGCACCGGGCTTAAAGCAGGTCAGGTTGCATACATGGTGGTCAATCCTAAGGGCGTGGATCCAGAATCAAGCATGCCAAAGCTGAATCTGTCGAGCAAACAGGTCGCCGACGTGGCTGCCTACGTTGCATCGCTGAAATAATAGCTCACGAAAGTCGCGTGATAGGCGTCGCGGGCCACGGCCTGCGGCGCCTTGCGCTTTAACGGCACATGACAATTAGTTTGCACTGGTTTCGCCGTGATCTACGGCTGCATGACAACTCAGCCTTGGCCGCCGCCGTGTCGTCCTCAGCGACGACGTACACTATTTTCTGTGCGAGCGATTTGCTCGCGCTCAACACGCGGCAACAATCGTTTGCCGCTGCGGCGCTGCGTCAGCTCAGCGCCGCACTTGGCAAGGTTGACGCCTCGCTCTCTGTCCTAGAGGGCGATCCGGTCGCCGCTGTCGCCACGGCTACTAAACGCTTGGGCGCCACCAAGGTGTTTTGTGCGCGCGCGTTCGATCGCAGGGAACGCGAGATCGAGCGCCGGGTCAGCACATCGCTTCAACTCGCCGGAGTTGAGCTGCGCCTCATCGGGGGCCCGGTGGTGCATGAACCCGAGGTGGTCGCCGAACAAAAGCAATCGCCCAAAGAGGGCTATCGAGTTTTTCCTCCGTTTTATGACGCGTGGAAAACGCTCGCAGTGGACCGTCCCCTCGACGCCGCCGCACCAAATGGCCGCGACGCAGTCATCGGAGCGATCCCTGAGATTGTCGCACCGGCAGGTCCGCAACCGAAGGAGTCGACAGCGCTGGACTCGCTCACGCGCTTTGTCACCGCGCGCGCCGGCGACTACGGAGTCAACGCCGAGTATCCGGGTCGCAGCGGGACTTCAAGTCTCGCGGCCTATCTGCGCTTTGGTATCTTAAGCCCGCGCACAGTGTGTTACGCGGTTAAAGAAAAAATGGCGCGTTCGTGGACGCTTGCGCAAGAACGGCTTTCCATGGAAGCGTATTTACGCAGGCTCGCACTGCGAGATTTTTACATTCACCTCGCGTACTACGAGCCAAGAGTCTTCGACGAACCTTTGCAGGAGAAGATGCGCGGGTTTCCCTGGTCGGAGAACGAGGAGCTTGCGGCGATCTGGCGCGCCGGGAAGACCGGCTACCCGCTCGTCGATGCGGCGATGCGCCAGCTCAACACCGAAGGCCACGTTCATCAGCGCGGCGCTGTGGTCGCTGCGTCATTTTGCACCGCAGATCTCGGCCTCGACTGGCGCATCGGGCGCGACACCTGGATGCAAGAACTCGTCGCGGCTGATGAAGCGCTGTGCGTGGGCAACTGGCAACGCATCGCTGGTATCGGCTCCGATCAAGCAGCTTACCCGCGTATCTACAACCCCGTACGCCAAGCGCAACTCTTCGATTCGCAGGCGACGTACATACGACGCTACTGCAAGGAGCTCGCCAAACTGCCAACGCGCGCTGCACTCGCGCCGTGGGAGATCGGCAAGCAGCAACAAATCGAACTCGGATTTTATACGCCGCAACAATATCCGGCGCCGGTGGTCGATCATGACGTGGCGGCGCGTGCATTCCTGGCTCAATATCAGAACTTCCGGAATCGCGCTTCCTGATTCCGAGCGAGTGGAACATGCAAACTCCTCGCATTAACTGGAACCCGCCGATGACGAAATACTTGGCCGAGCGCTGCGTGTTTCACAATCAGCCCTTTTGCCTCGTGGATGTGGGAGCAAGTGGAGGGTTCGATCGCTATTGGGAAGCTTTCGGAAACGATCTCCGAGTGATCGGATTTGACGGTCTCGTGAAGGAAGTCGAGCGGTTGAACGCCGACCGTAATCCGAATTACTGCTACTACCCTTATCTCGTTGGAGAGAAATCCTACCTGCCTCCTGAGGGTGTCCCTGATACACAACCATTTGTACGCACGAGTGCGTGGCGGACGATGGAGATAACAAAACTCAACTATCCGGCGACGTACTTTGATCGCACTGGATCAGGCGAAGTTACCACGGAGATGATTGAGCTCGACCAATTCCTCTTGCGCGATCACCCGACAGACGTAGATTTTATCAAAGTAGACACCGATGGCTCTGACTATCAAGTGTTGCGCGGTGCACGGCAACTTTTGTCCGAGAGACAAGTTCTCGGGTTGGGTGTAGAGGTTCAATTTCACGGCCTGGTTCACGATGAATCAAATACATTTCGCAATATAGATCGCTTTTTGACGTCTCTTGGATTCTCGTTATTCGATCTTGAGTCACATCGCTACAGTCGCTCGGTCTTGCCCAAGCCCTTCCTGCTCCGTTTACCAGCCCAAACTCAGGGAGGCCAGATGATGTGGGGCGACGCCTTGTACGTTCGTGACGCAGGCAACGAGAATTATGAAGGCGCTTGGTCATTGCAGCTTCCGGCGCACAAGCTCATAAAACTGGCGTGCATTTTCGAGATTTTTGGAATAGAAGACTGCGCTGCAGAAGTGCTGTTGAAATACCGCGCATCGCTTGGCGCATACGTCGACGTGGATGCCTGCCTCGACTTGCTGACTCCGCCCCGCAACGGCCAGAAGTCATACGCTGACTATACACGCGAGTTTGAAGCGGACCCGAGTTCTTTCTATCCGAAAAGCTGATCGAAAGATCAGAATACGAGGTCGAAGCGGCGCGCGCCGGGCATCGTATCCTGCAGGCTATCGGAGCGCTTGAGCACGTAGTTTTCGTATTCGAGAACTCTCGCTTCTCGATATCCTTGCTGGCTCAACCAGTCAAAGGCCTCTGCATTGCTGTGTTGCCTCTTGCTGAGCGCCCAGTTGAGCTCGACGACCACGTACGGATCGAACTGGCGTAAGGTCTGTTCCGCGCCTTTAAGA
>DASZFB010000147.1:0-2601 GCA_035940275.1 Candidatus Eremiobacteraceae bacterium
GACGCCTTCGCATCGAATCGTTCAGTACGCCGCTTCTTTTGCGGGGATGGCTCTGACGTCGGGCCCGACGATTTGGGGCACGAGCCAATTCAATCAACAGCTGTTCAAATATTCCGCCGGCGGCGTATTACAGCAGACGTATAGCAACCTACCTGACGAGTCTGGCATTGCGGTAGCGCCCAATGGCCATTTGTGGTTACTATCTGATCGATTCTCTCAGGCGATGGATTTTGACCCGAAGACCGCAACGGGAATAGCGTACTCCCTGCCATCATGTGGCTGTTTTCGGCTGATTGGCAATCCGAAGTTTGGCCCTGACGGCGCATTATATTTCACCGAAGGTGCGTCTAACTTTGTCAGCAACTACCCGCCGAGCGTTGGCCGCATCACGGCTACGGGAGTGTTCACCGAATATCCGGTTTACGAGCCGCGCAGCCAACCTAGCGGTCTCACATTTGACGCGCATGGTACTCTGTGGATCACTGACATCGGAGCAAATAAGATAGGTTTTCTGGGTGCTAGGTAAGCGCGGATCCCCGCCCCGCGACTTTGAAGGAGACTTTCCGCGCCGGAACAATTCCACGTCGCCGGTGCCATAGAGAGCTCCCGTGATGGATGTGCAAAGCCGCGCTATCGACTACTGTTAATCAGAATGTCGCTGGTTCGAGTCCAGCTCGGGGAGCCACTTTCAAGCCTTACTCTGTAAGGCTTTTCTTTTAGCAGCCGAGAAGTCGTGGACGGCAAAGTCTTGCAAAAGGGCAAGCATCCAGTTCATCCGGCTTCGTTACTGAGGCGTGTTTGTGGACGACGCAAAGTTCTATTTTTACCCGCCACGGCGAGGTTTACCCAGTGTGGTGCTGTTGCCTGGACTTGTCGCCGGGCGCTGGATGTGGCACAGCACGATCGAGATGCTCGCCGCCAACGGTTATGGTTGTCTCGCCCTCACAGAGCCGCTCGCGATCCGGCATCAGCAGATAGCTTCACTCACGCACGAAGTGCTCGGCCTTATGGACCGCTGCGGAATTGACTCAGCGGTTCTTGCGGGCGGGTCGTTTGGCTCGCTCATTGCGCTCGAATGCGCCATCCAATCGCCGCAGCGAATAGAGCTGCTCGTGCTGAGTGGGGCTCCCGGAACGATAACGCGCGAACAGCTCGGCATCACCTTTCACGGCAAACTTACCCGCCGCATCGCCCACACAGTCGTGGACCGGCTGTTCTTCGACGCCAGCTGCGTGAGCGAGCAGACGCTTTCGATGTCACTCGATATTTTCAGGGACCTGCGTCGCCTGGTTAACATGGGACGTCTCATGAAAGAGTCTGACTCGTACGACTACGCAACGGCTCTTTCGAAGATCAGCGCGTTTGTGCTCATGGTCTGGGGCATTCAGGACCAAATCAGCCCGTGTGATGTTTGGGAGCGGCTCGCGCTCAGCGCGTCCAACGGCGCGTTCTTCACGGTCGACCGCTGCGGCCACACCCCGATGATCGAAAGGCCTCACGCGTTCAATTCGCTGCTCCTCGACCACCTGCGGGCAGCACGCGTCGCAACTCACTAACGCAGCTGTCGGCCTAGGTTTTCAGCGCGCCGTCCTCAAGATATACAACTCGATCGGCCACGTCCATGATTCTTGAATCGTGCGTCACCGTCATGACCGCGCAGCCTCGCCCTTTCGCAAGCGTGCGCAGCAGTGTCGTCACCATCCGGCCGTTATCCGCGTCCAAGGACGCAGTGGGTTCGTCGGCAAGCACCAATGGGGGCGATCCAGCCAGCGCGCGAGCGATGGCAACGCGTTGTTTCTCGCCGGCCGAGAGATCACGAGGAAGCCGCTCGGCTTTGCCTGCGAGTCCCACCTCGTCGAGCAAGCTCACAGCGCTGGTGTAGGCAGCGGAGTTGCGCACACCTTTGAGCGCTAATGCTAGTTGTACGTTTTCGCGCGCGGTCAGCGCGCCGAACAAGTTGAAACCTTGGAAGACAAAGCCGACGGAACTGAGACGGAACTTCGCTCGGTGACGCGGCGTTAAAGACGTGATCCGCATGCCAAAGGCGGTCACCTCACCCGCGGTCGGCGTTAGGATGCCGCCCAAAATCGACACGAGGGTTGTCTTGCCGGAGCCGGATGGCCCCATCAAGAGGAGGAACTCGCCAGGCGAGATATCGAGCGACACCTGCGCGAGAGCACGGACCCGCGTGTTTCCCGACCGGTAGACCATCTCAAGTGCGCGGCCACTGACAGCAGGTTCCATGCTAGGCTTTGAATACGATCGCGGGATCGACCCGTAGGGCTCGCTGCACTGCGAAAATGCCGGACACGACGCACATCGCGATGATGACTGCAAGAACGACTATAGCGCTCGCCGGCGTGATGAGGATCAAGATGTTGCGCTGGGCGTGCGCCAACCAAGAGACCCACACGCTCAGTGCAATGCCGGGGACGAATCCTAGCAGCGCCATGAGCACAGCCTGTTCTGCTACGACGCGGTAGAAGAGGGAGTCCGGCGCACCCATCGCCCTGAGCGTTCCGTATTCTTTGATGTGCTCTGCTACAGACGTGTATAAGATCTGCCCAACCACCGTCATGCCCACAACAAATCCGACGGCCG
>DASZFB010000148.1:0-3060 GCA_035940275.1 Candidatus Eremiobacteraceae bacterium
GATGCTCTTAATCGTGCGCGGTATGACACGCTCGAAGGCAACCGCATGTCGCGGTGAGCTCGGCCGGTTGATGAGGCGTGGCAGTATCGCGTAGCGGATGTCTGACGGCAACGAACGGCGTTGTCCCTCGATCCGCAGAGGCGCCGTTGAACGCACGACGATCTTTCGGCCGCCAGGCGTGGTGAATCGCGCAGCGATAATTGCGTTCTCCGCAGTTACACCGAACGGCACGCGCGCAAATCCCCAGAAAAAGCCCGGGCATCCCAGCCACGGCGTGAGTGGGAAAACCCCCGGGAAACCCGAGATCGTAAAAAACGCGTTCCCGAATGGGAAGAACTGGCTCACGAAAATCACTTCAATGATGCCGCCGCTGACGAAAAACAATTGACCTGGTGTGAAGACGGAGAATCCGGGCGGGAAGAATCCAAAACGGCCGAACCCATGCCGCGGAAATCCGAAGCCATCGAATCCGGAACCGGCAAAACCCAAACCACTTCCGTAGGCACCGGCCGTGTAATCTGAACTCATGCCGGCATCCACTCGGAACGTCCAGCTCGACGAGAACGGGGTGCCGTCATCGGCTGTGCCGGTGATTGAGACACTATGCTGTCCGGTTTGTAACGGTGATGTCGGCGTGTAGGACACGTAGGCAGATGAGATGGTAGAGGAACCGGTGATGTCTGCACCATCAACGGAAATCCGCACCGATCCCGGATCGACCGCTGAAGATCCACCCGCAAAGCGTGCATAGATCGATGGGTACTCCGAGCCGATCAATGAACCCGAGTTAGGACGCTCGTCTTGAACGCTCGGCGCCTCTTTAGGAACAGTCGCAAGATTCGGGCCGCTCGTCATCGCCACAAAATTGCCGGGCTTGAAACCCGTAACAATGACGACGGTGTCGCTCGGCCCGTCATAGTCAACCGAGACCCCGAGCGATTCTGCAACAAAGCGCAGCGGTATCATGATGCGGCCGGCAACTTCGCGCGGTTCGACGTCCAGGGTTCGGCGCTCGCCGTTTACCCAAGCGGTGCGTGAACCGACCGCCACCTGCACGATCGTAGCGCCAAGTGCGGCAGCTGCTGTCTGAGAACTCGTATCATAGGAAACGCGTGCGCCAAGGTGTTCGAATACGCCCCGCAGGGGAACGAGGACGTGATCGCCGCTGACGAGCGCGGGCACGTCGGCCGGCAAACGCGAGCCATCTATAACAATGCTCGGCACGGCCGCTGCGGGCGCAGCAAGCGTCAAGAGGAGGCTGAGAGCGATGAAGAAGCGAGTTATGGGACGCATTCTGACCACCTGTGGGGCCGCCGCCACCGCACGGTCGGGGGTAGAAGTTCGCCCAGCAGGTCTACGTTCCGCGAGCGTGCGAGTGCTCCCGCCTTTCGGCGGTCTAGGTCGCAGGAACGCCTTGCCAGTGCCCCGTAACCCCGTTATAATGTAGTTAGCACTCAAGTGCTAAGACTGCTAAAGTAGCAAAAGCATCCGTTTTCAGGCTTTCATTTCAGACCGCCTCGCATTGCAACCCAGCGGCCCTACCCATTTGGGGCGCCGTGCGGATCGCGGTCGGAAACGCGCCCTGAAGGCGTACTCTGAGGAGGAACAAGTCCTGTGACCCCAACCGCGACCAAAGTTGAACTGAAGCCGACCGGTGAGCGCGTTGTGCTCGAGCCCGTCGAGCCGGCCAAGACGAGTGCTGGGGGTATTATTCTCCCCGACACGGCGCAAGAGAAAACACAAGAAGGCCTTATCATCGCCGTGGGCCCCGGCCGCAAGACCGACAAGGGCGAAATTATCGCAGTCGACCTGAAGGTCGGCGACAAAGTTATCTATTCCAAATACTCGGGCTCCGAGATCAAGCTTGACGGCACCGAGTACCTCATCATCAGCGAGAAAGATGTTCTCGCCATCGTCAAACGCTAAAGGAGCTCTAAGCAAACATGGCAGCCAAAGAAATACTGTACGACGAGAACGCGCGGCGCGCACTCGAGCGTGGCGTTAACGCACTCGCCGACGCAGTGAAGGTGACGCTCGGTCCGAAGGGCCGCAACGTCGTCCTTGACAAGAAGTTCGGATCGCCGACCATCACCAACGACGGCGTGACGGTTGCGAAGGAGATCGAACTCCCCAATCATTTCGAAAACATGGGCGCGCAGCTTATCAAAGAAGTTGCGTCCAAGACCAACGATATCGTCGGCGACGGCACGACGACGGCAACTGTGCTGGCACAAGCGATCTTCCGCGAAGGCTTGCGCAACGTCGCAGCCGGTTCCGATCCGCTGGCGATTAAGCGCGGCATCGAAACGGCTGTCGAGAAGGTTGTCGAAGCGCTCAAGAAGATGAAACATCCCGTTGAAACGCGGGAAGACATTGCGCGGGTTGCATCCATCTCGGCGAACGATCGCGCCATCGGCGACATTGTCGCAGATGCCATGGACAAAGTCACCAAGGACGGCGTCATCACGGTCGAAGAGTCCAAGACAACAAAGACCGAGCTCGAACTGAAAGAAGGCATGCAGTTCGACAAGGGCTACATATCGCCGTACATGGTGACGGATCCCGAGCGCATGGAAGCGGTTCTCAACGACCCGTACATCCTTATAACCGAGCGCAAGATCTCAGCCATCGCCGACATTTTGCCCTTGCTCGAAAAAGTCGTGCAGGTGCAAAAGCCACTCTTGATCATCGCCGAGGATGTTGAAGGCGAAGCACTCGCGACACTTGTCGTCAACAAGCTGCGCGGCACGTTCACGACCGTCGCCGTCAAGGCGCCGGGCTTTGGCGATCGCCGCAAGGAAATGCTCAAGGACATTGCCGTCCTCACCGGCGGCACGGTTATCTCCGAAGAGCTGGGTCTCAAGCTCGACAAAGTCACGATCAACGAACTCGGCAAGGCACGCCTTGTCAAGATTACCAAGGAAGAGACGACGATCGTTGACGGCGCTGGCAAGAAGGAAGAGATCAAAGGGCGCATCGAGCAGATCAAGCGCCAAATCGAAGACACCGATTCTGACTTCGATCGCGAGAAGCTCCAGGAGCGGCTTGCGAAGCTGTCCG